>CAJWCA010000043.1 GCA_913020395.1 uncultured Cellvibrionales bacterium
GGGCGGTGTCCTAGGCCTCTAGACGATGGGGACCCAGTAACTTCTGCTTCGTGCCAACAGCACTTAGCGGAAAGTGGAGCGCATTCTAAGTATCGAGACCGATCCTGTCAACACCTTTTATGTAATTTAATAAAGGTTTTAGAAACAATGACTTATGAGTCCACCTGCCCCACCCCAGGCACCGGGGAAAACCCGGAGACCAACCACAGCCATTGCAAGGTACAGGCCAAGTCGTTAGCATAGCCCTATGTCTTCTATTACTATAACCGTTATCATCATCGCTTTGCTGGCCGCACTGGTCTGCTATGCGTTTGTGAGCCAGACGATCGAAAAAAACCGCAAACAAAAACAACGTTTGCTGGCCGCACTGAAAATGCGCTCTCGCAGTTTCAAATATATACTCAGCGGTTTTCCTCCCGACTTTCTAACCCGTGACTTGACCGTTTTAGTGCACCGCTGTCTGATTGATGTCTGTGAACAGTTGTCAAAACTGGAACCCAACGACTCAACTTATGTTGATGAGTTGCAATTTTACAGCCTGCAAATGGAAGAAGTGCAGAAAAAAACAAAAGATAAACGCGCCAAACCTTTAGAAAATGCCCAGCAGGTAAAAGAGGTGAAAACACACCTGGAAGAAGTTGGGAAGTTTGTTTTGCAGCTTGAGAAACGCGGTTCAATCAACAACGCTCAGGCTAATGCCTATACTCGACAAATTCGTCAACTCACCCTGCAGATGACTGTCGATAATTACATTCTGAACGCCAAGCAGGCTCAGGGCAGTGGCAAAACCCGCCTGGCGCTGCACTTTTTTGGCCTGGCCAAAAAACTACTGGTCCGGGAAAATAAAGAGGGCAGTTTCACCAAACAAATTAGCAAGTTAGATACGGTGATCCAGCCTCTGGAAGTGCAAATGGCCGCAGAAGAGCCCAACTACAAAGAAACCGATGCCCAGGCAGATGAAAAAGCCAAGGCCGAGGCCGCCTGGGACAACATGGAAGAAGATGCCTCCTGGAAAAAGAAAAGCATCTACGACTAACATCTCTACAATTTACTTAAGCGGCTTTCAGCGCCTTGAGTACACGGCGTATTCGTTTGGCATTGGCTCCCAGGTCGCTCACCCCCACTCGGGAAACCGACCGCACATCAATTTGGCTGCCCTCTTCTGTGGGTAATACCCGAATAATGATGTCATCCTTGAATCCGAACACGAGGGTTTCCTCGACCGCTTCAATCACACCCGTAGCGACATCCACTCGTAAAATCCGCCAGCCAAACCCTTTACAGACCGCCTCAACCCGCCGAAAGGATTCATTTGTAGACAACGGCAAACGCAGAGGCACTATATCAGGGTAAGCCTGAATTTGTTGTTGGGCCAACGTAGGACCGCCATAGTCCAGTGTATTCTCTTCAGCGCTGCGCTCAGCTTTCGCAGCGACAAATTCCGGAGGGTCTTCCGTATCCGTGGTAATGTCGTGGATTGCCGGTACTTTAAAACCAGCGGGTCCCACCAAGACAAAGATGATCACGATCGGTAATATTCCCAATCCCATGGCTTTGATGGCCGGCCCCCGCCAATGATGTGCACCTCGCATCCAACTGACCAAAAGTGCCAAAAAAGCTAATACCGCCAAGACCCCCAAGCTCATCAGGGCCAAACCAAAACCGCTGAAGGCCGTTCTGAAAGGCAGTAGTGAAAATCGAACACCTATAAGGCCGGACAGCAGAATAATGATCAAAAAATACTGCAATCGCAGTAACCATGTTGTCCAGGGAATCGATTCCATAGATTCACTCATTGATAAACTCCAGTGCTGTTTTACTTGTCTTCAAGTTTGATTGAGGCCGAATTGATGCAATAACGCAACCCTGTGGGCGCAGGTCCATCCGGGAACACATGCCCCAAGTGAGAGCCGCAATGTTTGCAGGTTACTTCCGTTCTTATCATACCGTGAGTGGTGTCCCGGTGCTCTTCGATGGCATCGTCTGCACCGGCCTGATAAAAACTGGGCCAACCGCAACCGGCATCAAATTTAGTCTCCGATTGAAACAGAAGTTCACCACAACAACGGCACCGATATTCACCTTCTGTCGTTGTATTCCAATATTCGCCACTAAAAGGCGCCTCGGTGCCCTTCTCTCGGCATATCCGGTATTCTTCTGGAGTGAGCTTGTCACGCCATTTTCCGTCGTCATTTGACCCCTGATCTGACATAATCCACTCCTCATTGATTTCGCTATTGAAGATAACACCAGAAGATATTATCGCAAATGGACCTCTTTAAAAAATCCGACAAGTTACACGGCGTCTGTTACGACATTCGCGGCCCCGTTCTCGAACACGCCCACCGTCTGGAAGAGGAGGGTCACCGTGTGCAGAAACTCAACATCGGCAACCCTGCCCCCTTCGGTTTTGAAGCCCCGGACGAAATTATTCTGGACGTGATTTACAACCTTAGAAACGCCCAAGGTTACACCGAATCAAAAGGTTTGTTTGCCGCTCGCAAAGCAGTCATGCAGGAATGCCAGAAACTTGCCATTCCCAATGTGGAAATCGATGATATCTACCTGGGTAACGGGGTCAGTGAACTTATCATGATTGCGACCCAGGCACTGCTGAATGACGGGGACGAAGTGTTGCTCCCCTCTCCTGACTATCCATTGTGGACCGCTGCGGTCAATCTGGCGGGCGGCCGAGCGGTGCACTACCGCTGCGATGAGCAGGCCAACTGGTTTCCTGACATTGACGATATCAAACAAAAAATAACAGACAAAACACGCGCCATTGTGGTGATCAACCCCAATAACCCCACAGGTGCAGTTTACAGTCAATCCTTGCTTGAAGAGATTGTCGAATTGGCTCGCATTCACAATCTGGTGATTTTTGCCGACGAGATTTACAGCAAAATACTGTACGACGACAATGAATTTGTGCCGATGGGACGTCTGGCGGAAGACGTACTGTGTGTTAGTTTTAACGGTTTATCAAAGGCTTACCGACTGGCGGGTTTCCGCTCGGGCTGGATGGTCATCAGCGGTGCAAAATACCAGGCGCGCGGGTTTATTTCCGGCATCGATATGCTGTCGTCCATGAGGTTGTGCGCCAATGTGCCCGCCATGCTGGCTGTGCAAACAGCATTGGGCGGCTACCAGTCTATAAACGATCTGGTGCTCCCCAACGGTCGTCTGTGTGCACAACGGGATTTGGCCTACCAGAAGATTAATGACTTGCCAGGGGTTTCCTGCGTCAAACCAGGCGGGGCCATTTACCTCTTCCCCAAACTCGACCTCGACCGGCACAAAATTGAAAACGATGAGCAAATGGTCCTGGATTTTTTGTTGCAGGAAAAAATTCTCCTGGTTCAAGGCACGGCCTTCAACTGGCCTGAACCCGATCACTTTCGGGTTGTCTTTTTACCTCGTGAAGATGAACTTGGCCACGCCATTGATCGTTTTGGCGTGTTTATCGATAAATATAAGCAGTAGAAACGGAGCCGACAGGTAGCTGGGGCATGAACGATATCCATATCGATGATTTTTACAAAGACAGCGCACTCATTTTGCTGCAACTGTATAGTCAATTTCCCCGCAAGATCACCTTGTTTGTCGAAGATATTGCAGGCCCCGATACCATCGATGACTTTGGTCTTCACAGCCAGCGTCACCTCGCCTGCTTTAGCACCATCAGTTGGCTGGAAGAGTCGGGCTACCTCAGCTACGAAGATACCATCCGGCAAGACGCCATGGATCAGGTGGTATTAAGCCACAAGGCCTTTACCTTGCTCGCGTCACCTGCTTCAACACCCTTACAGGAAACCCACAGTGAGCTGCCGGAATCGGTAGCCGAGAATTTGAATACCAATGTCGCGCAGCTGCGCAATGCCGTTAAAAGCGGCAGCTCTCACGCCATTAATCAGCGCTTACGTGAGCTGCTGGTTCTGTCACGGCAACACAGTACCTAAGGTCTATTAAACTCAAACACCAGCAATTTCAATTGCCGTGCGGAGTCTTTATCGGGAAAGTCGGGGCTGGGAATCAAACGCTCAAGAAATTGATTCCCGGGCAGTTCCTGATCGAAGAGATCTTTGAGAAAGTCTTCTCCCAACTGCGGTGCATTCAAACAAGCCAACACTTTGCCGCCGGCAGGCATGAGCTCGGGCAGGCGCCTCACAATTCGGGCGTAATCTTTATTGGCGACAAAACTACCTTTTTGAAAGCTGGGTGGATCCAGGATGACTACATCATAAGGGCCACGTCGACGAATTCTGCTCCAGGATTTCAAAATGTTTTCACACATAAACACACTTTTTTCTTTGGGCAGTTCATTCAGCCGGTGATTGTCTCGGCCCTGGTTTAGTGCGCCGCTGGCCATATCAACATTCACCACCCTCTCGGCACCGGCCTTAATAGCCACAAGGCTAAAGGCGCAGGTGTAAGAAAATAGATTCAACACTGTGCGACCTGCTGCCACCGATTCAAGCCATTGACGGCCCGGCTCCATATCCAGAAAAAAACCTGAGTTTTGCCGGCCATCCAACTTCAAAACAAAACGCTGGCCGTCACGCCGAGCATATAGACTGTCGGGGAGTGCACCCCATGCAAGGTAGGAAGGCGCGCCGGGCAAATGTCGCTGCTGTACATTAATAGCCACTATACCGGCATTAGCGGCCCTTCCTTCAATGCCGGCTATCAAAGCACTGACAAACTCATTCAGCCACGCAGAGGACAAACTCCCCTCACGGGTTCCGGGCGGCTCGTCGAACAAGGTTATGTGAATCACGGGATCAAAAAAATCGATGCACATAAAGGCGAGTTCCGGTACTAGCTGGCCTCGTCCATGAAACCATCGACGACTGTCGGTAGGTCTGCCACTGTCAGTCTGAGCAATCGCGTCGATCTCTGTATCCAGGTTTTTGAGCAGGACCGCAGTCGCAGACTCTAGCGCCGTAGAATTCATGTCGCGCTCCCCCGGCCAATCGGATACAAAATTGTATCCCGGTAACCCGTGATCACCTGCTGATATCCACTTAACTCACGGTCGAGTTCCGGGTCATTAGAGTCCACCAGCAAAGGCCTGCCTTCAAGCGCCAGTATTTTGGTTTTGGTCGCAATCACCAACAAGTTATCGCTACCCGCCCGCCGAATAATGTCAGGACTTATCTGCTGATTTCCTCGGCCAATAATATGTCCCTGGCCACCAATCGCCGTCAATACAATCACAACCTTTCCTGTGTGCGCGTTTACCAGACTGTCCAACTCCGCCCCACTCACATCGCTGGCAAGCACAGTCTGGTCCTTCACAACGTCCACACCCAGCAATGTATTATCTAAACCCATCTGCTCCATCACCGCCGCAGTGGTTGATCCGGGCGCTATGATGTAGAGTGCTTCAGGCTCCATATTTTCGATCACTTCAGCCGCAATATCATCGAGCACCAAAGCTTCAACTTCTCTACCACCATTTTTTACGTGCTGCACAAAGTGACCCGCTTCTGGCACCAGAAGCTCGCCGTAATATCTCGCTTTGACCTGATTGTGGCGAAAGGCTTCTTCATCGATGTCTCTAACTTCCTGTTCGCTCACATTGACCAATTCACCAGACACCAGCATTTTTACCACCTCGCCCGCAGACTCCGGGGATACTGCATAAACGCCTGAGTGCATCTTTACCCCGGCGGGGATACCCAATACAACCTGCTCAAGGCCAATGGCATCCAAGATATTGCGTGCCGTGCCATCTCCCCCGGCAAACAAAATTAAATCCACACCTGCCTGAGCTAGTTCACGTGCCGCATTTTCGGTGTCGCTCGCAGAGCTTTGATTTGCATTCATCTGGCCGCCCAATACCACGGGTGAAAAACCCGCATCGCGAGCTTCGCTTTCCCCCATTGCGCCGGGATAACAAAGAATGTCTATCTGCTGTTTCATTGGACTTAACAGCGCCAAGGCCCTCGATGTTCGCAGTACAGAACGCGCTTGATTATCGTTCCGCGTAAAACCCGATTGACCACTTAAATGATCGCTGCCTTTCTGACCAGCAGGCCCTCCGAGACCTGCGATCGGATTCACAATCAAACCCAGTTTAAACATTGAGTGACATCTCCTGAAAACCTAAGGCCGCCAATCGAGTGCTTAAGCGCGGATGTTCAGAGACAGGCACCTCGGCCAGATCAACCGCAAAATGTCTAAACTCCATTCTCTTGGGGTAGGATTTACGCAACTGATCAAATGCTGTGCCCAGTGTATCTGCGTCCTCAGCGGCCAATCGCAAGTTCCTGTTGTCTCTTTGAATGTCGTAGGCCTGAACAATCACTGAAAATAAAGCGGCTTCCCAAGTGTCCCCTTCCGCCTTCAAGGTACCCTCCAACCCATCCAACGGCCTGATAGGCGAGGCTTCACCCCCACTTAAAAACACCTGCAAGGCTTGGTAGATCATTGCCGTGCCCATTACTTTTCCGTCATAGCTGTAGCCTGCAATATGTGGTGTGCCTATATCGACCAGCCCCAACAATTTAGGATCAATCCAGGGTTCCGGTTCCCAAACATCGAGAACAATACGCAAATCAGCACCTTCTTCCAGCAGTGTTCGAAGTGCCTGATTATCGATCACAGGCCCCCGCCCGCAACTGAGTAACAAAGTATTGGGGCGAAACTTTTGTAAGGCTTCACGGTTCAAAAGATGTTTCGAAGGATGAGGGCCTGAGTCTGTGTAGGGAGTGTGCAGGCTAACAATGTCACAACTCAGCACAGTCTCCAGGTCGCAGAGATCGGGGATATCCGCAGTACTTAAGAAGGGGTCATAACAATAACAATCAACGCCCAGGTCTCGCAGTCGACGATAAAGATGGCCACCCACATTGCCGCAGCCAATAATACCAAAGCGCTTATTCTCGAGGGATTGTTTTAGAGAAGCCAGTGCAGCAAATACATATTCCAACACTGAGTTGGCATTGCAACCCGGGGCATTAGCCCACTGGATACCCATTCGAGACAAATAGTCTGTATCCAGATGGTCAATGCCAATCGTGCAAGTGCCCACAAATTTGACCGGCGTATCGGCCAGTAAAGTCTCGTTGACCTTTGTCACTGAACGCACAATCAAAATGTCAGCATCGATCAAGTCTGCGCGCGCGAGCTCCCGCCCGGGCAGGCGCACAAATTCAAAGCTCTCGTGAGAAAAAATGGTTTCCAGCTGGGGAATATTTTCGTCAGCAACTATTTTCATAGGGGGTTAACTGCCTGGCTCATAGAAAAATCGCCCTGATTATAGAGCGCTGCGGGTGTGACGGAAAGTCTGCCTATGACTCCGGGCCAAGAATTCTTCGGGCGCGTTCACACATTTTTTTACCAAATCCTAACGACGACATCAGCTCCTCTAATGCCACTAAATTCACTGTTTTAAGTGCCAGGTCCTCTATCTCAATTCCAAGAGGAATATCCTCTACAATGGTCGCCAACTGCCTCGCCATCGCTATTTGCTTGGTATGTTGTGTCAATTTCTCGGCCAATTTACCGGCGCCACGAATCGGCAATGCATGCAAGTCGTCCAGATGACGAAAGATATCTAATATATCCGTGTACTGCTCCAGTAAACCCGCCGCTGTTTTTGGCCCCACTCCAGGCACCCCGGGAATGTCATCGACACTGTCCCCAACCAGGGCAAGATAATCCACCAACTGATCGGGGCGAACGCCAAACTTTTCAATAATGTCAGCCGTATACAGTCGCCCCTCTGATGCCTTATATGCCCCTTTAAAACTGGGGTTCCAGAGAAAATCCTGCTCCCGCTTAAGCAACTGCCCCAAGTCTTTATCCCGGGTCAACAACGCCACCGGACGAGACTCTTTACGACACAACTGCGCCAGTGTACCCAGCAAGTCATCTGCCTCGTAGTGATCACTGGCAAAACTGGCGATACCCATCTGCTCGCCGATCTGTTTACACGCCGACAACTGAAACGCCAGGGCCTCATCGGGCAACTCACGGCTGGATTTATAATCGGGATACAAGTCGTTGCGGAAACAGGTGTCCAAACTTTCGTCATAACAGGCGGCGACCGTTGATGCCTGTTGATTTTCCAGCAGGTTCAACAGAAAAGTGGTGTAACCATAAACCGCTGCGGTTGGATAACCGTCCTCACTAAACCAATTGTCTGGCAGGGAAAAATAAGAGCGGAAAATAAATATCGACGCATCGATTAATAGCGCGGGATCTTCGGTGCCGTGTTGTTTTAACGTTTCCACCTTACAAGTCCTCAAGGCAATAACGGCCTGATGCCAAGGGGTTCTCTACGGTAAAATGCTCACTCAATATATCCACAAAGCGAGAAGCTCTTTCCGGCAGACCCTGGGAGCAAAATACCTGCACCTGTTGAAATATGGCTGCCTTAAACCCTTCGCTCGGACCCAACCCCAATTCAAGGTTATCGGCACTCACCCGGAAGGTTTCGCCACAGGCCTGATTAAATACCCACTCCATTGCCTGGGGTCTAACCTCATGTTGTTCAAATAATGTCTGCTGCTCCACTGAACGACCATCAGCGGCATACCAGTAACCGTAGTCTATTTGTTGGCGGCGTTCAGACCCTGCGACACACCAATGTGCAATTTCGTGCAAGGCACTGGCCAGATAGTCCTCACGGTAGTGAATGGTATGGGGCTCTCCCCCTTCTCCAGGCGAATAGAGAGGTTCCTCAGCACCTCCCTGCAAACGTGTGTGGTGATTCTCTTCAAAGGCCCTGGCAAACAAATCTTCAATCCGGTTTGTCATTGGGGCAAAGGCTCGTCGTTACATTCAACCAGCGTCAAGGCCTGATAGTAGTCGACACCCAGAAACTCCTGGCCCGCCAACAAATGATTCAGGTACCATCGGGCGGGTTTGAGGTCATTGTCAATCATGGCCTTATTGGCCACGTAAACCCAGGCTGAAATAGGGCCTTGGGCTGTGTCGATCTGGTAGACCTCGCGACTGTAAAAGCGAGGCGCGCCTTCAAAAGGGTCCATGCGCTCAATCTCCCTTAAACCCGAAAGGCGATATAGAACCCCCTCCACTTTCCCCTGCGCTGCATAGACGATATTGGCATAAGAACGATTGGGAGCATCCGCTGCGAGCTTATTAAAGGCCAAATCAACGCCCGTCAGGCTGCCCGCCATCACCTCTTCCACCGCCATTTCGCGGGCTTTCATGCGGGCCTGGTTCATATTTGAACCATAGGCAAAATAGTAACAAGTCATTTGGCACCTTAATAAACATTCAATAAATGAGGCACAAAGTGTTGTGCTTTTTGTCCTCAGCATATACCTTAACTAGTAATGGTTGAGCTAGCCCCGTGTCTTGCCCGGCTTCAAAGCCCAGTGTTTAAGCACTGTTCTCTGATTTTCGGGCCTCTCAAGGAGGTGGTATTATGAAGTCCTCACCCGATAGCCACAACAGGGACAATGTGGTCGATTTTTTTACCGGAAAATCGATTAAAGCGCAGCAAGATCAGCGCTTTATCCGCCTGGCCCCCGAACTTGATGGCCTCGAAGTTCTCTACTCCAACGATTCCAACACCGACAAACTGTTCAGCTTGAAAATACTTTGCTGGGGTTTGCGTGCGGATGGCGAAGTGGTGGGTCTGGTCCCCTGGCTCAGTGACATCATTGCCTCCCCCGAAATCAGCGACCCACTCAATGGCCAGTGGGAGGGTTATTACGACCCGGGCATTGACGAAATTTTCTACGATGCGCCCATTCACAAGATTGTTGAGCTCGAAACCGCGGCTGAATACTACGAGATTGAGTCGGACGAACCCGATCAAACCGTACAGGAACTTCCGGACACCATAGGCACCCACGCCGTATTAGCCGACAAAGACTTTTCCAGCATTACCCTCACCGAGGTAGTCTCCTGGCGCCTGCTGAACAACGGCACCATTCACGGCATGCTGGCCGATGAGGAAAAAGTGGAAGCCACCCCCATTTTACCTGGGGATGAATGCCTGTATGCAGCCCAGGAGGGCAAGCAATTCCGCTACTTCTTCCAGCATCAAATCGCCAATAAAATCAAAGCGGAAGACCCCGAAGCCCTGGCTGCCATATCCCTGCTGGTAGACAAGTCCTGAACCTGTCTACTCGCCGGTCCCCTTGCGAATGTAATAGACGAATTGTTTATCTCGCTGTAGCTGTGTTATCAGCTCATGGCCTAAAAACGCACAAAACTTGGGAATATCCCGGGTTGTTGAGGGGTCGGTTGCTATCACTTCTATAACAGTCCCGATATCCGCCTCTTTCACGGTTTTGTGCAACATCATCACAGGCTCCGGGCATAATAGCCCCGACGCGTCTAACTGTGTGTCAAATTCGATACTCATTGCCTCTCAACCAATCTGCAAAATGTGCCTATAAGGCGCTATTGTCGCCTAATCAGACATTGATTTCAAAATCAGCTGCTACACTTACAGTGTCTTGATCACAGCGAGGACCCTGTTTTGAATCCCGAGATCGAAAAAGCTGAAACCGAAAGAAGCCCCGACTTATTTTCCAGGGGAACCCTGGAGATGACTTATAAACTTCTCCGTACACCCAATCCATCACTCGCCCTCTGCGTTCGAAATTTGTTGATGAACCAACGCAAACAAATAAACAATACCCACAAAAACAAACCTCGAATTAACATAGCGCTCGAGCCGACAACCATCGGAAAAATCGTCTCTGCGCTCACCATTCTTGGCCAAAACGCGCTGGACAATCGCGAAGTCGAAAACGGTAAACTATTGGTATTACGCTCTCTAATTGAGGACTGGGCGGGTTTGGCGGAGTGGCTGGTTAATCGCTCAGTCAACTATCCCAGCTGCCCGAATCAGGGAATGGCGTAACGATAGGCACTGGCAGTAGATAGAGGTAAATGGTTTAATTGCCCCAAATAACAACCCTTTATCGAGGCCCCGGAATGATCCACGTGTTAATTGAACGCCATATTGCTGATGGCATGGAAACCACCTACGAAGCTGCGGCAAAAGACACTTTGCACGAAGCCTATAACGCTGAAGGTTTTATTAACGGTGAAACCTTTTACAACATGCAGCAAGCCAATCACCGCTATGTGCTGTCCAAGTGGCGCTCCATTCTCGACTGGAAACGCTGGCAGGCGAGTGAAGCCCGCAAGAACATGATGAATCGACTCAACCCCATTCTCGACGGCAACGAAAAAATCACCTTACTCGAAAACTGAGTCTCAATTCTCAGGCTCTTCCTGCTGGCCCAATTGCGTCTGGATTATTTCGTAATCCTGTCGGGTCAGCAAATTGATGCTTTCTGACATCTCCTCAAACACAATGACAATGTCCCCTTTTTTTAACTGAGACAAAATCTGGCCATGCTTAATGCTGGCACTCACCTCCTGCTCGCCATAGTCGGTGCCCTCCCGCTCAACATATGCCTCGATCAAGCCTTGCAGAGCCTCAGGTGAAAGTTGTTGCCAGGGAATTATCATTGTATTGCTGTCTCATCTCTAAACGGTGCCCGTGGGCGTAAAACGCAAGCTACCTTAGCTTGCCCGGAATAGCTATACTTTAAGGTCAAGGCAATAATAAACTCTGGCTCCAACAGGAAAGTTCCATGAACAAAATACTAGTCATCAGTGTCATCAGCGACGATAAACCCGGCATTGTAGAGGCACTCGCCAAGGTCATCAGCGAACACGGTGGCAATTGGCAGGAAAGCAGAATGGCGCATATGGCGGGGAAGTTTGCCGGCATACTGCAGGTGAGTGTATCCGCTGATCACGCGGACGCCCTGTGTCGCGCACTGGATGAAGTGCCCGATATGCGATTGCTGGTAGACCGGGTTGAGAGTCAAAGCGAGACACCCAGCACACAGACAACGCAATCTTTCAGTGCCATTGGCAACGACCGACCGGGCATTGTGCGGGAGATTGCCCAGGCTTTTTCGAGTCGCCAAATCAATTTAGATGAACTGCACACGGATTACACAACTGCGCCTTATTCAGGCGAGGCGTTGTTCAGGGCCCAAGGGGACATTCACGTACCCGACCAAGTCGACAATGATGAACTCAAAGAACAGTTAGAGGCCATTGCCGACGAGCTGGGGATAGATATTGAACTGGCTGCCAGCGCCGATTGAAAGCTACTTATTCGTCAAACACTCTGACCGCTAACACGTCACACTTGGCGTGGTGTAAAACGCCATTGGCCGTAGAGCCGAGCAACAACTGCAATCCGTGCCGACCGTGACTGCCTACCACAAGCAGATCAAATTCGCCCTCGGTCGCCATTTCAGTAATGGTGTCCACGGGCGTTCCCAGCTCAACCTTTAACAGGTCCGCCGACACATCCGCCGACTCCATATGCTGAAGTAAGGTCGGCATGATTTGCTTTTTAATTTCTTCAACACTGGGTAAATATTGCTGGGCAACCAATTCACCATAGGCGTAATTGATGTAGGGTTGCTCAACCACATGGGCGACCACAAGGTCAGCAGAAGAGGCTTCAGCCAGAGCCTTGCCTTTCTTTAATACCGCAGTACTTTCCCGACTTGCATCAATTGCAACTAACACTCTTCGATACATTGCTAATCTCCTTTATCAACCAATTAAACGTAGTTCCTGATCTTCGCTATGTCCATCGGCACCAAACGCAGACAGATCTAACAGCGTAACCTCACGCCCTTCCACTGCGATAAATTCTGAGGCCTGAAAACGGCTGAATAGGCGACTGATAGTCTCAACGGCCAAACCTAGATAACTGGCGATATCTTTCCTGGACATTGGCAGGCGAAATTTATCCGCAGACAAGTGACGGCGCTCATAGCGACCCGAAATGTCTAATAGAAAAGCCGCTACCCGTTCCTCAGCAGTATCCTGACAGTGCTGTAACAAAAAGCGCTGCTGCTGATTCATACTCTGGCTCTGCAAAGAAAAAATATGGCGACGGGTTTGCGCATTAGCGCTGAGCAGGAAGTCAACTTGAGCCATAGGCAGCTCACACAGTGATACGGTGTCCAATGCGACCAAAGAGTTCACATGAAAACCATCGGCCATGCCATCAAATCCAACAACGTCACCGGGCAAGTAAAATCCAGTCACCTGTTCTACCCCCGCGCTCGATACATTAATCGCCTTGAGCGCGCCGGACCTAACCACATAAAGGGATTTGAACTCAGCACCCTGGCTGTAGATAGAAGTCCCCTTGCGAATGGGCTTTCCCTGTTTCAAGCCATGTAAAAACTCAGTATTTGAGGATTCAAAGACCTTGTCTCGGTCTAAACACAGGGGCGAAAAAGCACAGCCCTGACAGGCGATTCCTGTTACAGCCCTTTTGTTTTGGGTGGTTCTGGATGCAATTGACATAACCATGTTTAAAATCTCCAACGTCCGTTTCACAATGTTGGCTCAGTTTAAACGGATTACCCAAATACCATCATTCGCGCAAATACGTAAAGATTCAGCCGAATACTGTGGTTTATACGTAGGTTCTTTAGCCAGAATTCGTTTATGATCTAGGCCAGCCCATCAGCCTCATCTTTGAGCAACCTTACCCATGAAACCAGCAGCCCCAGCCCCTACCGACACTCTCGAGCCGAATAGACAGTTCAAAGCCCTGATGGACGCGGCAGTAGACTGCATTCTCCTGATCGACCAGCAGGGCCTTATCACCGCCGCCAATGCCGCCGTAGAACGCTTATTTGGCTATAATAAGGAGGAGTTGCTAGGTCAAAATGTCAGTGTATTAATGCCCTCCCCCGATCGTATTCGGCACGACCAATACATTGGTAACTCCCTCGCTTCCGGGCAGGCTAAAATCATCGGCATTGGCCGAGAGGTGAGCGCACAGAGCAAATCCGGCAAGATATTCCCTATATATCTGTCCGTCGGGGATTATAAAGACGGTGATCACATGAGCTTTGTGGGTATCATCCATGATCTCAGCGCCCAAAAGGCCCGTGAAGAGCAATTGGCGAAGGCAGAGCAGGAGATTCATCAGCTTGTGTCTCGCCTCGCTCAGGTGTCCCGCATTGGCATGATGGGAGAAATGGCGGCCAATATCGCCCACGAGGTGAATCAACCCCTAACAGCCATTGCCACCTACGCACAAAGCTGTCGACGGTTATTGAGCAATGACCCACCTAATCTTAAGTCGGCGATTAAACCGCTGGATAAGATAGCCGAACAGTCACTGCGGGCGGCTTCCATTATTGAGGGCATAAGAACCTGGGTAAGAAAACAGGATACCGAAAGACAGGTATGCGAGCTCGACACATTAATTTTGGCGGTAATGGATATTGTTACACTGAATAACAAACACTCAGCGCCCAACATCCAATTAAAACTCGATGCCGCCCTGGCTCGGGTCATGGCCGATCCCACTCAGATTCAGCAAGTGTTATTAAACCTTGTATTGAACGCGCTTGATGCCAGCCAGGAAAACAGCCCAATTACTTTATCGACTGAATATTCCGGATCCGATCGAATCACGGTTAGAGTATTAGACAATGGCAGCGGCATAGATAGTGATCTGGGCGAGCGTATTTTTGAACCCTTTTTTACCACCAAAGATTCCGGCATGGGCATGGGTTTATCTATCTGTAAAACTATTATTGAAGCCCACGGTGGCGAACTAGGGTATCGGCGCAACCCGGAAGGTGGCACCAACTTCTATTTTACGCTACCCACCGCATTAGATAACAACACTGCTTCGGAGCAAGGAGGCCAGGCCAACAATGAATGAACTATCCCAGGTCGTTTATATCGTCGATGATGACGAGGCGGTAAGAGATTCCCTTGCGCTGCTGTTAGAAACTGTCGGTCTGGATGCAGTCACTTTCGACAGCGCCCTCGCATTTCTAGAGAGCTATGACGCAGTGCATCAGGATCAGCGCCAAAGCTGCCTGATTCTGGACATTCGCATGCCCGGTATGAGCGGCACTGAACTTCAGCAGAAACTACTGGAGAAAGGCAGCGACCTCCCCATTATTTTTATCACCGGCCATGGCGATATTCCCATGGCGGTCAAAGCGATCCAACAAGGGGCCATGGACTTTATTGCCAAACCCTTTCGAGATCAGGATTTACTCGACAGAATACAGCAAGCACTTCGTCTGCATGCCGAACGGCAGGACTTGAGCTCGCATAAAAAAGAAACACAAAGCCAACTCGAGACTTTGACCCCCAGAGAAAAACAGGTACTCGAGTGCATGCTCGATGGCAAAGCCAATAAAGTCATTGCCGCAGACCTGTGCCTCAGCCAGCGCACCATTGAAGTTCACCGCGCTCATGTGATGGAAAAAATGGCCGCCCCCTCACTGGCCCAATTGATTCAAAGACTCTCTCGCCTGGACGATTAAAGCTTGACCAAAGTCAAGCTACGGCACCCTGAATTCCTCTACCATGGAGGCTCTCACCCTCAGGTAAAAAACATGATTCAGAGTGCCCCCATATTCCTGCTTGATTCGGAACCAGAGTCACTGGCATCCATGCAGGCACTCTTTCGCTGTGCAGGTTATGAAACCAGCACGTTTGAAGACCCTGTTTGTCTATTAGATACGATGCGTGCCGCGATACCTACCGCAATTGTTGCCAGTGCCAGCATGCCATCAATGCAGGGGCCCAGCCTAATAAAAGCACTTCACGAAATTCGCCCCAAGCTCCCTATTGTGATGATTGCCGCCGACAGCGACATAGCCAGTGCCGTGCTAGCACTAAAATCAGGGGCAAGTAACTTTATCGAAAAACCGGTGGTAGATCGTGTATTACTGGAATTGGTAGAGCAGGCGATAGCGTCAAAGCAGTAAAATATTACTCACTGTCCGCAATGAAAGAGGCCACTTCAATACTGCGGGATGAAGTGACATCCCCTCCGCCGCAGACGCCCACACTATTAATACGATAAAAGCTGGTGGTATCAGCCGCATCGATAGTGCGCGTGCAGGCAAGGGTGGCTGTGCAGTTGCTCAAGCCATCAACATTAAAGGTTATTTCAGGTTCC
The DNA here is from genome assembly GCA_913020395.1 of uncultured Cellvibrionales bacterium. Taxonomy (GTDB): domain Bacteria; phylum Pseudomonadota; class Gammaproteobacteria; order Pseudomonadales; family Cellvibrionaceae; genus CAJWCA01. The sequence goes on from CAJWCA010000043.1 coordinate 15,980, forward strand.
GGGCTGGCATTCAAGGCCGTACAACCGGCATCTGCAGTGGCACGCGTTGGACTGCCCGCTTGATAGAAAACGGTACTCATACCACGCTGGGCGCCACTTTCTGCCGCAAAAAAGGCCTGGATCGAAATGCCTTCCTGGATCGTTGCGGTATTTGTCTGAGCACTATTGCGAGTCACTGTGACGGCAAACAAACCCATAACCACTAAAATAAAGGCGGCAACGGGCATCAAGAACCCGGACTGTTTTGCAAAAGACACCTTAAGGTACATTGCGAATCAATACCCCCTGACTCAGTGTGACGGTTTCACCGCCCTCAACAAAGCTCAAACCAACCGTCACTTTGGTATTGCGATCTTCAGTGCCTGCCGACAGCTGAAAATCCGCAGCACCGCTTATGTTTTGCGCCAGCACGCTGCAGCCGGTTTCCACACAGGCACCGGCCAAACCCGGCACACTTGCAGCTGTAACATCAAGGTTTTGATAAAAGCGCAATTCACCCGATTGCACACAAAATGCCTGAGGATTGTCGACCAAGTAGAATCGCCGGTTGATCGAATTGCGCTGCCATGACTTAGCGGCTGTCAGGGTGACTAATGCCGGTGCATCCGCATCTAGAGTCGCCAGAGAAACCGGGCCGGCACCATATACCTCGGTAGAGGCCAGACTACCCACACTCACATATTCAGCTGTACCAAAATCAACAGCGTGGGTGGCGGTTGCAAAGGAAATCGCGGCGGGCGCTCCATTGTCGGTGTCGGGTAGATCTGCCAGATAATTACCACCGCCCGCAATAGGTAAAAACTCGATGCAGGCATTGGTATTGGTTAAACGTAAGCTATAGGGCAAGGCCCCTCGCAACTGTCGTGTTACCCGCTCAATCGCCTGCCTACCCGTATTGATCAACTTGGAGCGAGTTTGGGTTTGGTTATAGGACTGTATTGTGCTGACGATAAATTGTGTTCCCGCCGTGGCGACTACCGCCAAAATAACGATAACAACCATAAGCTCAATGAGTGTAAACCCTCGGACTTTCATCAGAAGTTTGCCCGGTAGCTGCTCAGCGTTAAGGTTTCACCTGCTCCAGTTGCAGTCACGGTAATACGTTTCGCATCTGCTGCAGGCAAACCTAGATCGGCGCCAGCCAGGGTTACCGCAACTGACACGCTATAACCCGGGACCGGTGTGGCACTGTAACCATGGAAGTCATCTACATCATCCAGACTAGAGGCGACATTAATATTTTCACCTTCCAGACCTATGCCGGCGCAACCCGCGATGCAGGCTGGTGTGCCACCCGTCGGCGTATTTTCATCGTATTTTCTGGATTGCACTTCATCTATTTGTGCCTGGGCTAACTCGAGTAAACGGATACGGACAATAGGGTCAACACTATGAACTAATGATTGATTAATCACCGGTACCAGCGCCCCTAGAGACAGACTGACCACAACAATAAAGACCAGTAATTCGAAAAGAGTAAAACCACGAGCACTATCTTGCATAGCCACTCCCGCTGACAACAACGTCTACTGAGTTGCCGCCACCACTCAGGGTGAAGGTTGTCGCATTTGTTCGGCCTAGCTTGTCGTAGGTTAAAGTGAAGGGGAACGCCACCGGAGCGGTCAACACAACGCCTCGGGCAAAGGTTACAGGGTAGTCATTGCCAACGTCAGCTGCTGACTCCTGAACACGGATAGTGCTGCTGTTGGTGGCGACAAAGGTGATGGGGTTGCCAGCACTGTCTCGCGCCATGGACAGCTGTTGCGCATAAAACAAAGCCGCGACCAAATCGTCGCGGCTTGTCTGTAGCTGGCTCCAGCTGATATTGCTAGTTCGGTAGCTCATGTAGACAGCTATGACTGATAGAATCAGTAGAACTGTAACTAACTCTATCAGCGTGAAACCTTTTGTGAAGCGCCGTTGCAGATTCAATGCCTGCCCCAACTTAACAAGTTTCTACTATGGGAATGTCGTCGTTGTAGTCGCTATCAATGTGATCGTGACGGTATCGGTAGAATTTACCTGAGTTAAAGTGCAATCAAAGGCGACGCCTTGTGCTGCGGTACCCGCTCCCGTTACGGTATATTCAGTCGCATCCAACGCGGATTGCATTACCGAGTTAACTTCAGCAGTAGTACATGAATCCAGAGTTTGTGATGTGCCGTTCTGCAAACCCGCCTCCAGCGCCAAGTCATGGGCGTAGTTAAGACTGGCAGCACTTTCGATCCCCCCTTTTACGCCTTGCAACGCGGCTGCCTCTGCAGCACTAGACAGATCCACAAACTTCGGCACCGCGGTCGCCGCCAAAATGCCCAAAATAACAATAACCGCAATTAGTTCAATCAGTGTAAAACCAGACTGTTGTTTTTTCATTTTATTAGTCTCCAGCGACTCTTTTAGCGATACCACTACTTAATTCTATAACTCTTACTTACCTATTCTACGCAGCCGGCCTACAGCTCAGTTACCCGCATACTGATCCATGAATATAACCCTAATTGCGCCATTTGCCAATTATTCATGTTAATCAATGTGATAGAGTGCATACTTTAGGCCATATCTTAAGAGTGTTTCTTAAGAAGAAGCCGATATTACCTGACCGTTTCGACTGTAATAGTCAAAATAGTAGTGCTTGCCCTGTCTTGTTGTCACTCCAAATCGGCACACCCCAGGTTGGGCGATTGATACCCGATACCTCACACCCTGGTCCTCTGGGTCTCCGGCCAGCACATAAGGCGCTGGATTCTGAAGCAAGTTCATCCACAATTCAGCGCAATGTCGTTGCTGTACACTCCCCGGATAGGAAGACCCTCCGGACTGCACCGCGCCTGCAGCAACCCCTTTAGGCCAGCCATAACGATTAACCGCTATTAATGTGCCATCCAAATCAACAGGCTGACTTTTGTCTGATTGCAGCAACCATTGTGCATGTACGCCGGCTACCGCTGTATTGAAATTGTAAGACAGGGTTTTAATACTGATCCTGCGGGCATCGTTAATATCTTCGTTGTAATATTTGAGCCCCCAGGCCGCCAACAGGCCAATCATTGTGACCACAATGATCAACTCAAGCAGACTAAACCCTTTCTCGTTCTCGAGTTTCCTCATGTTTATGCCGCCTGCAAGCTGTACATATTCCACATGGGTAAGAAAATACCCAGCGCCAATATCAATACAAAACTAGCCATGATCACAATCATGATCGGTTCAATACGGTCACTCAGGGTTTTCAGGTCATAATCAACTTCTCGCTCATAAAACTCTGCCACTTCCTGAAGCAGGGTATCCACCTGCCCGCTCTCCTCCCCCACACCAATCATTTGCAATACTAAAGGTGTGAACATACCACTGGCACTGTGGGTTGTGTGAAGGCCCTCGCCGCGCTCAATGCCTTCGCGTATACCGAGAATTTTATCCCCTAACCAAGGGTTATCAATCACTTTGGAGCATAGGGTCAAGGCCTGTATCAGGGGAACTCCGGAACTTAACATCAGGCCAAACGAACGGGCGTAACGGCCCATTGAAGCCCGCTCTACAATGTCTCCAACGATGGGGATCTTCAACAAAAACTGCCCCCACTGACGGCTGCCCACTTCGGTTTTTATATGTTGTTTGAATAGGAGCCAACTCGCCACAACTGTGCCCAGCATATAGGGCCAGTAATCGACAAAAAACTGAGAGGTATTCAGTAATATGATGGTTGGCAAAGGAAGATCTGCCCCGAATTTTGCAAACATATCCGCAAAATTCGGAATAACAAAAATGTTGATAACCACCATCGCAATCACGAGTGCAAACAATACAAAGGAAGGGTAACGGGTAGCTGATTTAATGCGTTTGGCGGTGTCGAGATCACGCTCGAGGTAAAGGCTCAACTGGTTAAATGCCTCTTCCAGCTGGCCACTGTTTTCACCTACATTCACGAGGCTAATAAACAGTTTGTTGAAGACATCGGGGTGTAGACTCATGGCCGCCGATAGCTCTACCCCTTTCTCCAGCTGATCGGCTATATCGTGTAATACTCGCTGGAAACGCTGGTGGTTCAGCGAGTTTGCTAAGCCCCGCACGCCTTGAATCAGCGGCACGCCAGCCTTATTCACGGTGTACATTTGTCGACAGAAAATAATCAAATCAACAATGGTCACTGGCTTGTCGTTTAGATAGGTTTCTAAACGAGCCATAAGTTCAGACGGGGCCTGCACTTCCTCTACGTTAATGGGTGTTAGACCGCGCCGGGTTAATTGCTCCACCACCACATCAACAGTGGCGGCTTCCAGCTGCCCCTTCACTTCCTGCCCTTGAGCGTTTCGGCCTTTAAAAGAAAAAGATGCCATAGATCAACTACTCACTATCTTCGATGGTTAGTTCATCTTCTACTTGCGCAGATACACGCATCACTTCTTCCAAGGTCGTTACACCTTCAATGGCATAGTCGAGTGCACTTAAATTAAGCGGGTGAAAATTGGGGTTGTCATGACACGCTTTGGAGAACCCGGCAATACTGTTTTCCCGCAGGGCATCTGCCATGGGGCGATTAATCTCAAGCATTTCAAAAACACCGATTCGTCCACGATAACCGGTATTAAAACAATGGGGGCAACCCACACCTCGCCTGAATACTGCTTTCGACAGGTCTCGGCCTTTACCGATTAACGCAAGCAACTGCCGTTCGTTGGCATCGGGTTCATGATCTGCGACACAACTACTACACACTCTCCTCACCAGACGCTGGGCAATAATTGCCTTCAAAGCCGTGGCCACCAGATATCCGTCAACACCGATATCAATCAGTCGTAACGCAGAGGTAACCGCATCGTTGGTGTGCAGTGTCGAGAGAACCATATGGCCCGTCATCGCAGCGCGCAGCGCAATTTCTGCAGACTCCCCGTCTCGAATCTCACCCACTAACAGAATGTCGGGATCCTGTCGCAGAGACGCCCGTAGCACTGTGCCAAAGTCCAAACCAATTTTTTCGTGAACCTGAACCTGGCTCACCCTGGGCAAGCGATATTCAACCGGGT
>CAJWCA010000044.1 GCA_913020395.1 uncultured Cellvibrionales bacterium
AGGGTGTGAGATTTGAGAGGTGTGCAGTGGCAAAACAAAAAACGGCCTATGTGTGTGGCGATTGCGGTTCGGATCACCCCCATTGGCAGGGGCAGTGCAAGGACTGTAACGCCTGGAATACGCTGACCGAATTCAAGCTATCCAATTCTCCCAAGCAGGCTGTTGATGCCCGGTTTCAGGGTTATAGCGGCGCTACGGGCCGGCAGAAAATGCAGACCTTGGACACCGTTAACCTAGAGGATTTGCCGCGCTTTTCCAGTGGCGCTAACGAATTTGACCGGGTACTAGGGGGCGGACTGGTACACGGCTCTGCCATATTAATTGGCGGCAACCCCGGCGCCGGCAAGAGTACGCTGCTGCTGCAAACCATGTGTCACTTGGCCGCCAGCATGGATGCGCTGTATGTGACCGGAGAGGAGTCGTTGCAACAGGTGGCTATGCGGGCCCAGCGCTTGGGTTTGCCTACGGATGCCTTAAAAATGCTGAGTGAAACCAGTGCCGAGTCCCTGTGTGCTGCCGCACAGAACATGAAACCTAAAGTGATGGTGGTGGATTCGATTCAGGTAATGCATATGGCCGATATTTCTTCAGCGCCGGGTTCTGTCTCCCAGGTGAGAGAGAGTGCTGCTTACATGACACGTTTTGCCAAACAGACCGGCACGGTCCTGGTCTTGGTGGGGCATGTCACCAAAGATGGCAGTCTTGCGGGCCCCAAGGTGTTGGAGCATATGATTGACTGTTCAATATTACTTGAAGGGTCAAATGATTCGCGGTTTCGCACGCTGCGTGGCAGCAAAAACCGTTTTGGCGCCGTCAATGAGCTCGGTGTCTTTGCAATGACCGAGCAGGGCCTTAAAGAAGTCAGTAATCCTTCTGCAATATTTCTGCAGCGAGGGGACGAAGTGTCCTCCGGGTCTGTTGTTATGGTGATGTGGGAGGGCACCCGGCCCTTGCTGGTGGAGATTCAGGCCCTGGTTGATGATAGCCATATGGGTAATCCTCGCCGGGTTGCCGTAGGTTTAGATCAAAATAGGCTGAATATGTTGCTCGCTGTTCTGCACCGTCACGGGGGCATAATGGTGGGAGATCAGGATGTATTTGTGAACGTGGTTGGCGGGGTTAAAGTATTGGAAACCAGTGCTGATCTGGCTTTGTTACTGGCTATTGTTTCAAGTTATAGGGATTCGCCTCTGCCCCAGGATCTGATGGTTTTTGGGGAGGTGGGGTTATCGGGAGAAATCAGGCCGGTACCCAGTGGGCAAGAGCGCTTGCGAGAAGCCGCCAAACACGGCTTCAAACGAGCGATTGTACCCGTGGCAAATACCACTAAAAGTGCGGTTGCCGGAATGGAGGTGATAGCGGTTAAAACCCTGGCAGAGGCGCTGGAGGCACTCTAACGTTCCTGTTCTTCAGGCCCCGTGTTGTGTTTATTTTTTCGGTCTTTCTGGATGCGGGCGTAGATTTCCTCCCGGTGCACCTCAACGTGGAGGGGCGCTCGTACGCCGATGCGAACCTGAGAGTTTTTACAGGCAAGCACCACGACATCGATATCCTTGCCAATTTTAAGGGATTCGCCGCAGCGACGGGTGAGTATTAACATGTCAATTTCCTTATCGAATTTCTAGAGAGGCTCAGTGACTCCGGGCCTGGTTTAGAAATTGTAGGGAAACCGGTTCTGCTCAACTACCCATCTGACGACGGTCTTTTTGGGCTGAAAACGGGGAATATCACTGATATTGCGCTTGAAAGGTCTGTGATTACGGAGTTTAGTCTTCTTCGTGTTGATCCATCATTTTGTCCAAACTACGCTCACCATCCTCAATTTTGTATTTTTCGAGTAGCTCTCGCAGGCGAGTTTGGTTATCGATGCCCGTCGCACGGCACTCGATTCCCAGAAAGTGGGCGTTTTGGTGGGCGAGCCGACCTTGCATCTTGATGCGTTCATTTTCGTCGGTTTCGATGGTGAGCACGAGTTCGTCACCCGCTTTCAGTGTATGTTTATTGATTACAGCAGCCAGAGCGCCGTTAAAAGATAAGTCCAGAATGTGGACCTCCAGCTTTTGCTCCAGAGTGATCAGGCTCGCGTAGGCGCGGTAGCTTACACGGGGAAAATAGCGGCGGTTGCGGCCGTCTTTAGTACTGATCGTCAAGACTCTTATCCTTATAGTCAGGGTTCAGCTGCCAACTCCGAAAGTTCTCTTTCGGCAGCTTGCGCATCGCCAGTGTTGAGCTCAATCAAGCGTCTGAGGTGGCTGATGCTGTCAACATCGATCATCTCACATTTAAGGCCGAATTGCGTACCTTGTTTGTGGCTGAGGCTAACATCCATGCTAATCAATGCGTCGCCTTCCAGCTTGATTTCGGCCTGAATGGTTTGCGCCGACTGAAGGTCAATGTCGCTATTCACCTCAACTAATAATCCATTGAGTGACAGGTCCACCAGGGTGACTTCATGGCGGGTTGCGCCCACGCACAATACGGTTGTTGCGTGGAAGGAGACACGTTGAAATCGGCGTTTATCCCCATGTTTATCTTTCATTTCTACATCCGGGTTTGTAGGTCGCTGTCTATGAATTGTAGGTGCTGAAGGGCATTCGTGCTAGCGGGGCTCGTAGTTTGCAAGCTCTCCGGTAAGGACTGCCGGAGAGCTTTGTGATGGGCGCAGTATCAAGCTTTCAAGCGTTTGTACTTTTTCCGCTGTGGAGTAGCGTTGGCACCTTTTCGTTTAACGAAGTCTTCGTGGTACTCCGTGTAGTTACCCTCAAAAAAGACGATTTCAGAGTCGTCTTCATAGGCTAGAACGTGGGTTGCAACGCGGTCCAAAAACCAGCGGTCGTGGGAAATAATCATGGCACATCCGGGAAAGGCCAAAATAGCCTCCTCAAGAGCCCTGAGTGTTTCAACATCGAGGTCATTGGACGGCTCATCGAGCAATAATACGTTAGCTCCCTGCTTCAGCGTGTTGGCCAGATGCAGTCGCCCGCGCTCACCACCGGACAGATCGCCCACTCTTTTCTGTTGATCAGAGCCTTTGAAGTTAAAACGGCCCACATAAGAGCGAGAGCTCACTTCATAGTTGCCTATGCGCAAGTTATCGTGTCCGCCTGACACAGCCTCCCACACGGTCTGTTTGTCATCCAGGTCTTCGCGGCTTTGCTCAACAAAGGCGATATCAACGGTTTCGCCGAGGGTAATGGTGCCGCCGTCGGGTTGTTCGCTGCCCGCAATCATTCTGAACAGAGTGGATTTACCGGCCCCATTACCGCCAATGATGCCAACAACTGCCCCTTTAGGCACTGCGAAACTCAAGTTGTCGATGAGTTGATCGCCGCCAAAGGACTTGGCAACATTTTCAAACTCAATCACTTTGTCGCCAAGGCGTTGTCCGGGCGGGATGTAAATTTCATTGGTCTCGTTGCGCGTTTGAAATTCCTGAGACTGCATTTCGTCGAAACGTGCCAGCCGCGCTTTGTTTTTGGCGTGACGCCCTTTAGGGTTCTGGCGCACCCACTCCAGTTCGGCCTTCATGGCTTTTTGGTGTGAGAGTTCGGTCCGGGCCTCTTGAGCCAGACGGGCCTCTTTGGTTTCCAGCCAGGTTGTGTAATTACCTTCGTAGGGGATGCCGTGCCCCCTGTCCAGTTCTAGAATCCAGCCAGCCGCATTGTCGAGGAAATAACGATCGTGGGTAATCGCGACGACGGTGCCGGCAAATTCGACTAAAAATTGCTCAAGCCAGTGAACACTTTCCGCGTCCAGGTGGTTGGTTGGTTCATCGAGCAGCAGCATATCCGGCCTGGATAACAGCAGTCGACACAGGGCAACACGACGTTTCTCACCGCCCGAAAGCTTAGTGACATCGGCGTCCCAGGGTGGTAAACGCAGCGCATCGGCCGCCACTTCTAGCGTGTGATTCAAGTTGTGGGCATCCCAGGTCTCGATCACGTCTTCAAGTTGGGCCTGCTGTTTGGCGAGTGCGTCGAAGTCGGCATTTTCTTCTGCATAAGCGGCATACACCTGGTCCAGCTTGGAGAGGGCATCGACCGCTTCTCGCATGCCATCCTCTACATTGCCACGCACATCTTTTTCCGGGTCGAGCACGGGTTCCTGAGGCAGGTATCCCACTTTGATGTCTGGCATCGGGCGGGCTTCACCGTTGTAGTCTTTGTCGACGCCCGCCATGATTCTGAGCAGAGTGGATTTACCAGAGCCGTTCAGGCCGAGCACGCCAATTTTGGCTCCCGGAAAAAAGGAAAGAGAGATATCTTTTAGAATTTCACGTTTGGGTGGGACAATTTTTCCCACGCGATTCATAGAATAAACAAACTGGGCCATGGACAGGTCACCTGTAATAGAGGCAAAAAATGATGGGCGCAAGTATAAACCAGCGCCTGCCAAATTGTTAATCTATTGGTGCAGGCTTCGCCTGTATTGCTGCGGTGACAGGCCGATGACTTTCTTGAACAGCCTGGAGAAGTAATAGGCGTCCTCATAACCCATTTCAGCTGCAATTTGTTTGATAGAGCGTGGGTTGCTGTCCAGTAGATAACATGCGCGCTGCATTTTCATGTTGATGAAATATTGAATTGGCGAGTGGCCGGTGAGCGCCTTAAATTTCTTTGAAAAATGGTATTTGGATAATTTTGCCTCTGCAGCCAATGCGTCCAGATTGAGCTGGCCATGGACATGTTCCTGCATATTTGCCCGCAAGCGTTCCCAGTCAAGCCCTTTGCCACCCTGTGGGTCTTGTTTTCTGGACAGCAGCGCGAGATAGCTCAACAGGGCCTGGAGCTGATGACAACCCTGAATAAACTCATCGAGGTGATAGCCGCTGTGGCGCAATTCCGCCAGTGCGTCGAATATCCTGACCACCCGCGCCTGCACGCCAATCCTCAAGTTTGGCGAACTGAGTTTCAAATGTTGATAGAAGTCTTCGGCCGCATCGCCATCAAAATGCAGCCAATAAATCGTCCAGGGGTCTTTTGTATCGGCTTTATAGGCGTGCGGAGTATTCCTGGGCAGGCAAAAGCAGTCTCCAGCGCGGATGCGATAGTTCTTCGACTCGACCTGAAGAGTGCCTTTGCCCGCGGTGCAATAGATCAGCAGGTAATTGCTCTGCACTTGACGTTGCATTCGGTGCCCTTGTGCCAGCGGGTAGTAACCCACGGCCAGGGGGTAGAGCGCACGCGTGAGGGCTCGCTGGCTGAGCTGTTCAATGATTAATGGCGGACTTAAAAATCGAATTCCGTCATCTGGCAGAGGCCAGCTTGAAGTAATTTTTTCCATAACATATTGATAATATTGTATTTTTAGTAAATAGACTATTGCGCTGAATATCGCCAGAGCAGCGCAATATAATCCATCATATAAACAATATCGTCAATTCCCTGCAAACTTTGCGTATGGTTATATACTACGCGGGCTTACAGCGATTTTTCACTCTCTCCCCAGCCATGCCCGGGGACAGCAATTTATCTGACAGAAAAGATTCAGGAGAACCACAATGGGCCTTGAGACCCCGGTAGAAATGAGCGCTGCTGCGCTTGAAGTGCAGGCACTGGTTGAGCGTTCCCGCAAAGCCCAGGCTCAAATTGAGCACTACACCCAAGAACAGGTCGACGAATTAATCACCACCATGGTGTGGTCGGTTGCCCGCCCGGAAGTGGCTGAAAAAATTGCCCGTCATACGGTAGAAGAGACGGCGCTTGGGAACTACGAAGGTAAATACCTGAAGATCTTCCGCAAAACCCGGGCGACCCTTTTTGACATCATCGGTGATAAATCGGTTGGTGTGATTGAAGAAGACAAAGAGCGCAACCTGATTAAAATCGCTAAACCTATTGGTGTGATTGGCGCACTATCGCCGACCACTAACCCTGAGGCAACGCCGGTGATCAAGGCGATTTCAGCGGTAAAAGGCAGAAATTCCATCATCGTTGCGCCCCACCCACGAGCAAAACTAACCAACAAATTAATTTGCGACTATATGCGCGAAGCACTTGAAGCCTGTGGCGCGCCTGCAGACCTGGTGATCAGCATCGACATTCCCGCACTGGAGACAACCGCTGAGCTTATGAGCCAGTGTGATCGGGTGCTGGCAACTGGTGGTGGTGCCATGGTTACGGCGGCATACTCAAGCGGTACGCCTGCACTGGGCGTGGGTGTTGGAAATGCGGTAATAACGGTAGATGACACCGCTAAATTAGATGAGGCGGCAGAGAAAATCCGCATCTCAAAGACACTTGACCTCGCGGCCTCCTGCTCCTCCGATAATTCAGTGCTGGCCTTCAGCTCAGTTCACGACGAACTTCTGGAGAAGCTGCAGGCAGAAGGGGGGTATATCGTAAGCCCGGAGCAGAAAAGCCAACTGCAATCTGTGATGTGGGAAGACGGCCATCTGTCGACCCGTATTGTTGCGCAGCCAGCGAGCACCTTGGCCGGCATGGCAGGATTTGAACTGCCCGAAGACAAGACCTTTCTGATCGTGCCCGAAACCGGCGCCGGTGCAGACCACCCCTTTTCGGGTGAAAAACTGTCTGTTGTGATGGCGTTTTACAAAGTGGATGACATCGATGACGCGATTGGCCTGACCAACAAAATACAGGCCTATCAGGGGCAGGGGCACTCGTGCGGAATTTATTCTTACAACGATGACAATATCCTGAAATTTGCAATGAATACTAAAACCTCCAGAGTGATGGTGAACCAACCTCAAGCGGCCTCTAACAGCGGCAACTTGTGGAATGGAATGCGCCAAACTTTTTCATTGGGTTGCGGGTCTTGGGGTGGGAATAGCACCAACAACAACATCACCTGGCGTGACCTGATTAATGAAACCTGGGTTTCTAAACCCCTGGCCGTTACCAAGCAGCTGCCACCTGATGAAGAGCTGTTTGCGGTAGCAATGAATAAACTGAACTAATGAAAACCCGGTGCGTTAACTTCGCTTAACGCACCGTTCCTTTACCGAGACTTTGACACCATGAATTTTGATTTGAATGAAGAGCAGCTCGCTTTTCAGGAAGCTGCGCGCGCTTTTGCACAAGGTGAAATGGCGCCCCATGCGGCCGAATGGGATGAGCAAGCCATTTTTCCCCGGGAGCTGATGACCGCTGCTGGCGCTATGGGTTTCTGCGGCATTTACTCCCCCGAAGACAGTGGCGGCATGGGTTTGTCCCGTACCGATACCATGGTGATTGTTGAGGAGTTGGCCGCGGCTTGCCCTTCAACGGCGGCCTTTATCACTATTCATAACATGGCGACCTGGATGATTGCTTTGTGGGGGCAAGAATCACTTAAACAGGAGTGGTGTGGTGCTCTGACTAGCGGTGAAAAACTTGCTTCTTATTGTTTGACCGAACCCGGTGCGGGCAGTGATGCTGCCTCACTGATGACCACCGCTAAACGCGACGGTGATTTTTACATTATTGATGGCAGCAAGGCGTTTATTTCTGGGGCCGGTGCAACTGATATCCTCGTGGTGATGACTCGAACAGGTTCTAAAGAAGAGGGTGCCCGAGGCATTAGTGCGATTGCCATTCCCGCCGACGCTGATGGCATTCACTACGGGAAAAAAGAAATTAAAATGGGTTGGAACAGTCAGCCGACCCGCACAATTACTTTTGAAAATGTGCGAGTCCCTGTTGTTAACAGATTGGGTGCGGAGGGCGAAGGATTCAAGATTGCCATGCGTGGCCTTGACGGCGGCAGAATCAATATCGCGACCTGTTCGCTGGGTGCCGCACAGGCCGCTCTCAATGCTGCACAGGCTTATATGCTGGAGCGCAAACAGTTCGGCAAAACCCTGTCCAGCTTTCAGGCATTACAATTTAAATTGGCAGATATGGCCACCAAACTCGTGGCGGCACGACAGATGGTGCGCCTGGCGGCCTTCAAACTTGATCAAAATGACCCCGACAAAACAACCTACTGCGCCATGGCGAAACAGCTGGCAACGGATCTTGGTTTTGAAGTGTGCAATGAGGCCCTGCAATTACATGGGGGCTACGGATATATTAGAGAGTACCCCCTCGAGCGCTTGCTGCGCGATGCCCGAGTGCACCAGATTCTCGAGGGAACCAACGAAATTATGCGTGTGATTATTGCGCGTAGAATACTTGAAGAAGGCGCAACGGAGATACTGCGATGAGTGAGCTGTTAAAACTGGAAAAACGCGGCCATACGGCCATTATTACCCTGAATAACCCACCTGCAAATACCTGGACGCCCGAGAGTTTAAACGCGCTAAAGGAGTTGGTGGAAGAGCTGAACACCGATAAAGAAAACTACGCGCTAATTATCGCCAGTGAGAGCGAAAAGTTTTTTAGTGCGGGGGCTGACCTGTCTCGTTTTAATCACGATGACAAAGCTCAGGCATTTGAATTTATTAATGCCTTTGGTTCGGCGTTTGAAGCGCTGAGTCAATACGAGGGCGTTTCAATAGCGGCCATAACCGGTTTTGCAATGGGCGGCGGATTGGAAACTGCTCTGTCTTGCGACATCAGAATTGCTGAAGAGCAGGCGCAAATGGCCCTGCCTGAATGTACGGTTGGCCTGCTGCCGGGTGGTCTTGGCACTCAGCAATTGCCGTGGTTGATTGGCGAAGGTTGGGCCAAGCGAATGATTTTGCTTGGCGAGCGAATCAAAGCCCCAAAGGCGGAGCAGATTGGCTTGGTTCAGGAAGTGGTCCCTACGGGTAAGGCCTTGGAAAAGGCCCTTGAGCTTGCCGCTAAAGTTGAAGGTCAGTCACCAACTTCCGTTCGCTTTTGTAAACAGCTTTCCATGTCTGCTCGTGAGCGCCCTCTGAGTAGTGGCTTTACGCTTGAGCGGGAAATGTTTGTCAAACTTTGGGATACGCAGGATCAGAAAGAGGGCGTTAATGCCTTTTTGGAAAAGCGTAAACCCGAATGGAAAAATGCTTAATAAGGAGCGGTTCGAGTGTCGAAAGATATTGCTGTTTTATTTGAAGAGTTGCCATCCGTTGCAGATAAAAAAATCGGTTTGGCTACGCTCAATGCAGAAAAGTCGCTAAATTCTTTAACCCTGGAAATGGTTGACTTGTTGCAAGCTCAGCTCGATCTCTGGGAGCGGGATTCAAGTATCGCCTGCGTTTTTCTACAGGGCGCTGGCGACAAAGCGTTTTGCGCCGGCGGTGATGTTGTTGCAATGCACCGAACCTCTGCGGCCTATGGAGAAAGTTTGAGTGACACCTCAACACAAGACTTTTTTTCTCGCGAGTATCGATTGGATTTCCATATCCACTCCTATAGCAAACCCTTGATCATTTGGGGTAACGGCATCGTGATGGGAGGCGGCATAGGTTTGATGAGTGGGGCCAGTCACCGGGTGGTGACAGAGAGCACCCGCATGGCGATGCCCGAAGTGACCATTGGTTTATTCCCGGATGTGGGTGGAACGTATTTTCTGAATCATGCGCCGGGCAAAACAGGATTGTTTTTAGGTCTGACCGGAGCCTCTATTAATGCGGCTGATGCGCTCTTTGTGGGCTTGGCGGATCGTTTTGTTGAACACGGTAAAAAACAATCAGTACTCGATGCGCTTGTAGAGGCCGACTGGGAAAGTGGCACCGCCAATAGTATTGTCAGCCAGATATTGCGTCTGTGTGAACAACAATCTACGGCCAGCTTAGTCGAGGGCCAAGTGCAGTCACACCTTGCGTGGATCAATGATATTTGCGATGCCGATAGTACGCCTGAGCTGGTGGAAAGAATCACCGCTTATCAGGGAGATGACGTTTGGTTGAGCCGAGCAGCCAAGGGTTTACGCAACGGCTGCCCCGTTACTCCCTATCTAGTACATGAGCAGATGAGGCGAGGCAAACATTTGTCGTTGGCAGACATCTTTAGAATGGAATTGGTCATGGCGGCAAACTGTACACGCAGAGGACATTTTAAGGAGGGCGTGCGCGCCCTGTTGATCGACAAGGATCGCAACCCTCAGTGGACCCCTGCAACAGTGGCAGAGGTGAGCGGCGAAGAGGTGGCTGCATTTTTTGTCCCGCCCTGGCCTGCCGGTGAGCACCCACTTCAAGATCTTTGATTTTTACTCCTAACACTTGGGAACAAAAACAGTATGAATACTAAAGAAATCGTTGCGTTTATCGGTCTGGGTAACATGGGTGGGGGCATGGCGCCCAACCTGGTTAAGGCTGGGTTTGACGTTCACGCCTTTGATTTATCAAAAGAGGCATTGGCCGCCGCAGAGCAACAAGGTTGCACGGTTTATACCTCGGCCAATGAGGCGGTTAAAAATGCGGACTATGTTGTTAGCATGCTGCCCAATGGAAGTATTGTCGAGGCTGTATTTATTGACGGGGCTGAGCCGCTGTTAAAGAGCATGCCCACAGACGCCCTCGTGATCGACTGCTCGACAGTTGCAGCGGCGAGTTCAAAACGTTTATCTGAAGCCGCTGCGGCTTCCGGTATTAGAGTGATCGATGCACCGGTTTCGGGTGGCATTGCCGCTGCGGCAGCGGGAACCCTGGCCTTTATGTGTGGTGGCGAGCAGTCGGCTTTTGACGCCGCACAACCCGTCCTGTCTGCTATGGGCAGTAATATCTTCCTCGCAGGCGAGGCAGGGGCGGGTCAAATCGCCAAGATCTGCAATAACATGCTTCTGGCTGTGCACATGTCGGGTACTGCGGAGGCTCTGCAGCTGGGTGTCGACAATGGCCTGGACCCCAAAATCCTGTCAGACATCATGTTGAAAAGTTCTGGTTGTAATTGGTCTCTGGAAAAATATAACCCCTATCCCGGAGTGATGGAGGGAGCACCTGCCAGCCGGAATTATGAAGGTGGGTTTATGGTGGACTTAATGCTTAAAGATTTAGGTTTGGCTCAGGAGGCGGCACTGGCGAGTCAGTCAGCCACGCCAATGGGAGCCGCTGCACGCAGTTTATTTAATTTGCATAAACACAGCGGCGAAACGGATAAAGGGTCCAAAGACTTCTCATCGGTTATACAGATGTACAAGCGCGCCTAGGTATTCTGTCATCGGTCTTGCGAGCAGGGCAGTCGTTGGTTTCAGCAAGGTAAAAAGTAATAGAACGGTGTTTCCTATTGGAAACATCATTCCATTATGAGAAACTCCCACTTACCGGATGCCTCAGGCCTCAAATAGGTTATAATCCGCGCTCCCGAATTTTCATCCACGCTTGCTAGGGCAACTACATGTTTGACAAAAACCAAACTATTGAGTCTTTTGACCCCGAATTATGGGCCTCTATCCAAAACGAAGAACGCCGTCAGGAAGAGCATATCGAACTGATTGCGTCGGAAAACTATACCAGTCCAATGGTAATGGCCGCGCAAGGCAGCGGCTTAACCAATAAATACGCGGAAGGTTATCCCGGCAAGCGCTACTACGGTGGTTGTGAATATGTGGATGTTGCAGAAGACCTGGCCATAGCGCGCGCCAAAGAGCTCTTTGGTGCGGATTATGTCAATGTTCAGCCTCACTCGGGCTCTCAGGCCAACACCGCGGTTTATGCCGCCTTGTGTGAGCCCGGTGATACTGTGCTGGGCATGAGCCTGGCCCACGGTGGCCATCTAACTCACGGCGCCAGCGTTAATTTCTCAGGTAAGGTCTACAACGCTGTGCAATACGGCCTCAGTGACCAGACCGGAGAGGTCGACTATGAAGAAGTTGAGCGTTTGGCCCTGGAACATAAACCAAAAATGATTGTGGCGGGTTTCTCCGCTTATTCCCAGATCATGGACTGGCAGCGCTTTCGCGATATCGCCGACAAAGTTGGCGCTTACTTGATGGTTGATATGGCCCACGTTGCCGGCTTGGTAGCTGCGGGTGTTTACCCGAGCCCTGTTGCCATTGCAGACGTAACAACGTCGACCACACACAAAACTTTGCGGGGCCCGCGCGGGGGTATTATTCTGGCGCGTGCTAACGAAGCAATTGAGAAGAAACTGAACTCTGCCGTTTTCCCTGGAGGTCAGGGTGGTCCATTGATGCACGTCATAGCCGCCAAGGCTGTTTCGTTCAAAGAGGCCATGAGTGACGAATACAAGGCCTACCAAAAACAAGTTGTTGTTAATGCAAAAGCCATGGCGACCACCTTTATTGAGCGTGGAATCAACATTGTCTCTGGCGGTACTGAGAATCACTTGATGTTGGTTGACCTGATCGGTAAAGAATACACCGGTAAAGACGCTGATGCCGCGTTGGGCTCGGCCAATATCACCGTGAACAAAAACTCTGTGCCAAACGATCCGCGCTCACCTTTTGTTACCTCTGGTCTGCGTGTAGGTACGCCTGCCATCACCACCCGAGGGTTTGGAGAGGCGGAAACCGTTCAGCTCACAAACTGGATGTGTGATGTGCTCGAGTCACTTGAGAAGGGCAACGCCGATGCTGTCATTGCAGAGGTGAAGGCCAAGGTGCTTGAGATATGTGGTCGATTCCCCGTTTATAAGTAAGGGCTTCCACGACCGAGAAACCACCCGTCTGGGTGGTTTTTTTTTGCCTGTTTTTTAGTTGGGCTTGTGGGCTAGTGGATAGGCGCCGCCCTGTCCGCCTTTTGTGATAAGATGCGCGCCAATTCAACTAAAAATAGTGAGTTCTAGCGCGATGCATTGCCCATTTTGTAGTGCGGATGATACAAAAGTTATCGACTCTCGGCTGGTTGCAGAAGGCAGCCAGGTGCGCCGGCGCAGGGAGTGTTTGTCCTGCCACGATCGGTTCACCAGTTATGAAACTGCGGAATTGCTCATGCCTAGAATTATCAAACAGGACGGCACCCGCGAGCCTTTTGATGAAAGTAAGCTGCGATCGGGGTTTCTGCGGGCCCTTGAAAAGCGTCCTGTGAGCACCGAGTCAATTGAAGCGGCGATTAATCAGGTTAAACACAACTTGCAAGCGACGGGCGAGCGGGAAATAAAGGCACTGATCGTTGGTGAGAAGGTTATGGAGCAGCTACAGCAGCTTGATGAAGTGGCCTATGTTCGTTTTGCCTCTGTCTACCGACGCTTCCAGGACCTCAATGAATTCAGGCGGGAAATTGATCGCCTTGAGCAGCAACCTGACAGCAAAACAGAGGTTTAGAGAGCATGCCGCTTGATGACAAGGACTTCGCCTACATGGCGCGTGCGCTGAGGCTGGCAGAGAAGGGAATGTATACCACCATGCCTAACCCGCGGGTGGGTTGTGTTGTGGTATTGGCTGATCAGGTGATAGGTGAAGGCTGGCACGAAGTGGCTGGGCAGCCCCATGCCGAGGTCAATGCCCTGTCTGTGGCTGGCGAACACGCCAAGGGAGCCACGGCCTATGTCAGTTTAGAGCCCTGTAGCCACACCGGAAAAACCGGCCCGTGCTGTGATGCTCTCATTAAAGCGGGCATCAGGCGGGTTGTTTTTGGCATGGAAGATCCCAATCCCGAGGTGGGAGGAATGGGTTTGATGAAATTGCGCGAGGCTGGGCTTCAGGTAGACGGACCTGTCATGGAAGAGGAATGCAGGGCCCTGAATCCGGGTTTTACACGCCGAATGGAAAGGCAGCTGCCGTTTGTTCGGGTGAAGTCGGCGATGAGTCTCGATGGTCGCACAGCCATGGCAAGCGGTGAGAGTAAATGGATTACCGCGCCTCAGGCCCGTGCGGATGTACAGCGCTTAAGAGCTCGATCCTGCGCCATTGTTAGCGGCGTGAATACCGTGTTAAGCGACAATGCCGCATTAACTGTCAGGCCAGCGGAATTGAACATAGACAATCCGGAGAGTGCAGCTGAAAAACAGCCATTGCGGGTGATACTGGATTCAACATTAAGGTTGACCACTAGTTGTGAGTTAATGAGCGCTCACTCACCCATTTTGTTGGTGCATGCACAAACAGGGGCTCTACCGGCTGACAGTTGGCCTGATCATGTTGAGTTGCTGTCTTTGCCAGGCGCAGACGGGCGTATTGATCTTCGGAAGCTGTTACAGGAACTGGCTCGGCGCCAATGTAACGAGGTATTGGTTGAAGCTGGCGCAACCGTTGCGGGCAGCTTTTTGCGCAAAGGCCTTCTGGATGAACTCATTGTCTATATGGCGCCCAAATTGATGGGTAGTGAGGCCCGACCCTTGTTCGAGTTACCCCTTCAGTCGATGGCGGCGCAATTGCCTTTATTTATCACCGATGTACGGGCGGTAGGTCAAGATTGGCGGATCACCGCCCGTCCAGACTTTGATGGCTGAAACAGCCGATACTTGCCCCGGCACTTAACTGGGTCAAAATCCATAAGGTAAAACGATGTTTACAGGAATTATTGAGGCCGTGGGCCAAATTGTTGCCACCGAGCCCAAAGGCGGCGACCTCCGGGTGCGGATTAAGACCCAGACCCTTGATCTGGGAGACGTGCAATTGGGAGATTCCATTGCCACAAATGGGGTTTGTTTAACGGTTGTAGACCTGCCCGGAGATGGGTATTGGGCGGATGTGTCAGTAGAAACCATCAACTATACAACTGTAAATCAGTGGAAAATAGGCGACGCTGTTAATCTGGAAAAAGCCCTGACACCCGAGACTCGCCTGGGCGGTCACATTGTCAGCGGTCATGTCGACGGGGTAGGAGAGGTGATTAGTCGACAGCCAGACGCGAGATCCGAGCGTTTTACACTGCGTGCGCCGAAAGAACTCGCCAAATATATCGCCCACAAGGGCTCAATTACCGTTGATGGCACCAGCCTCACGGTGAATGCCGTCAACGGGACCGATTTTGAGCTGAATATTGTGCCCCACACCATTGAAAAAACGGTATTTGGGACCTATAAAGCAGGAACATTGGTCAATTTAGAAGTAGATGTCATCGCTCGTTATTTAGAGCGTCTACTATTAGGTGACAAAGCGGCTGAGTCCCAAGGGGGCATCACCTCTGCATTTTTGGCAGAGCACGGTTTTAATAAAGGTTAACAGGCAAAGAGAATTCCATGGATTTAAACAGCATTGAATCGCTTATTGACGATATTCGTCAAGGCAAAATGGTTATCTTGATGGATGACGAAGACCGTGAGAATGAAGGCGACCTGATTATGGCCGCCGAACAGGTGCGGCCTGAAGACATCAATTTTATGGCGACCCATGCGCGCGGTTTAATCTGTTTAACTTTGGCTGAAGATCGGTGCCGTCAATTGGATTTACCGCTGATGGTCAGTGATAACCAGGCCCAGCACTCCACCAACTTCACCGTTTCGATCGAGGCGGCTGAAGGTGTCACGACCGGCATTAGTGCAGCCGATAGAGCGCGCACTGTTCGAGCGGCGGTTGCCCGGGATGCGGTCGCCACCGATATTGTTCAGCCTGGCCACATATTCCCTTTGATGGCCCAGCCTGGGGGTGTAATGAGTCGGGCAGGGCATACTGAGGCGGGTTGTGACCTGGCTCGTTTGGCGGGTTTTGAACCTGCATCTGTTATCGTTGAAATCATGAACGAAGACGGGACCATGTCGCGTCGTGCAGACCTGGAAAATTTTGCCAGAGAGCACGATATCAAAATTGGCACAATCGCCGACTTGATTCATTATCGCAGTGTGAAAGAAAAAACGGTTGAATGCATCAATACTCGCAAGGTCGATACTTTGTTTGGGCATTTTAATTTGAAAACCTACCGCGATATTGCCCGTGGCGACTTGCACTTTGTGTTGATGAAAGGCGAGGTGACCCCTGAAGACCCGACATTGGTTCGGGTGCATGTCATGAACACGGCAAGAGACCTGTTGACGATCCAGCGCAACAGCGCCAGTGAATATAAATCGTGGAACTTTCACGAGGCGCTAAAGTGTGTCGAGGCCGAGGGCAAAGGCGTGGTGGTACTGATTTGTCGCAGCGAGACAACCGCTGAAATTGAAGAAAGTATCGACTGGATGTTGTCGGGTAAGCAGTTCCGTCCCAGTCAGGATGTGGTATACAAACAAGTGGGGACCGGATCGCAAATATTGCAAGATCTCGGTGTTCGGAAAATGAAACTGATGTCGGCACCTCTGCGCTTCAGTGCAATTTCTGGTTTTGACCTGGAAGTGGTTGAGCATATTACCTGTAATTAAACATTAGAAAGATTATCTACAACATTTGGTTTAGAGAAAAATTATGAGCACAGTGAAAATTGTTGAAGGCGACTTCACCGCCTGTAATGGAAAATACGCCCTGATTGTTAGCCGCTGGAACAGTTTTGTGGTTGAAAGTTTGAAGGATGCGGCCCTGGATACATTAAAGCGTCACGGCGTGAGTGATGAAAATGTCACGATTTATTATGCCCCGGGTGCCTTTGAGTTTCCTTTGGTTGCGCAAAAAATCGCACAGAAAAAAGAATTTGATGCGATTATCGCACTCGGTGCCGTAATTCGCGGAGGTACTCCCCACTTTGAGTACGTCTCGGGCGAATGCACAAAAGGCTTGGCGCAGGTTTCCATGAATGAAGGTGTGCCGGTCACCTTTGGTGTGCTCACGGTAGACTCCATCGAGCAGGCCATTGAGCGTTCAGGCACCAAGGCGGGTAATAAAGGTGAAGAGGCGACCAAAACCGCTCTCGAAATGGTTTCATTGTTGGGCAAGGTATAAATTCTCATGGCTAATACCGCTACACCCGCCGCTCGCCGCAAGGCTCGCCACTACGCTATGCAGGCTTTGTATCAGTGGCAAATGGCCGGTTCTTCTCTCATCGACATTGATGCTGAATTTTGCACCGACAACGATATGAAAAATGTTGATGTTGAATACTTCCGTGAGCTTCTGCACGAAGCCCCCAAAATGTTGGGTGAACTGGAGGAGTGCTTTGAACCCCACCTTCAAGATCGGGCGTTAAAAGAACTGGACCCGGTTACCGAATCACTGTTACGTATGTCGACCTACGAATTAAAAAATCGTTTGGACGTTCCTTATAAGGTCGTTATCAACGAGGCGGTTGCGCTGGCGAAAAAATTTGGGGCAACAGACAGCCACAAATTTATCAACGGTGTGTTGGATCGCACAGCGGCGACTCTCAGGGCGATTGAAGTGCAGTCCGGAAGAAAATCCTGAGCCATGGCTATCGGCGAGTTCGAACTCATTCAGCAATACTTCCACAAACAACCTGGAGGTGATGGTGTTGTGCAGGGCATTGGTGATGACTGTGCGCTGTTGCAAGTGCCAGAAGGCATGCATCTGGCAGTTTCCATGGATGCGCTAATTGCAGATGTTCACTTTCCCGCCAATGCAGACCCTGCTTTGATTGCAGAGCGAGCGTTGCGGGTCAATTTAAGTGATCTCGCCGCGATGGGTGCGCAACCACTATGGTTTACCCTGGGCTTGAGTTTGCCCGACGCCGACGAACCTTGGCTGGAAAGTTTTAGTGAAGGTCTATTTGCGGCAGCCAATCACTTTGAGTGTGTTTTAGTGGGTGGTGATACCACTCGTGGCCCCTTAACCATTACGATCCAGGTTCATGGTGCGATTGCACCCGGTAAAGCGCTACTGCGTAGTGAGGCGGCGCCCGGCGACAAAATATTTGTCACCGGGGTGCTCGGCGATGGTGCTGCGTCGCTGGCGGCACTGAGACAAAAGTTCTCCGTTCACGAAGAGGATATGACATACTTTTCGAATAAGTTCTATCGCCCGGAGCCGTGTTTGAAAGCCGGTCAGCGATTGCAGGGTTTAGCCTCTGCCGCACTGGATATTTCAGACGGTTTAGTGGCTGATCTACAGCACATTTGCGAAGAAAGCCTGGTAGGGGCAGTAATTAACCTTGAGTCTCTGCCTGTTTCTAGCGAGCTTTCGCGTTATGAGTCCGAATGTCCCATTTACGATTGGGCTTTGGCGGGAGGGGATGATTATCAGCTTTGTTTCACCGTGTCCCCCAGAAATATTGATACTGTTAATGCATTGATTGCGCTTGGGGAAATTGATGCGACCGAGGTCGGCGAGATTGTGAGTGGCAGTGGTGTCACCTGTCTCAAGTCTGGCGACGTTTATGTGTCTGAGCAAACAGGTTACAAGCATTTTGGATAGTCCTAAGCCTACGTTTCAAATGCTGATTAAAAACCCTGTTCACTTGTTGGCATTTGGTTTTGGATCGGGTCTGGCACCCAAGGCACCGGGAACTTTTGGAACCTTGGCGGCAATTCCGTTTTATTTTGTGATCATGTCTTGGTCGCTGCCGGTCTATTGTGGTTTTTTAGTGCTTGCTTTTTTGCTGGGTGTCTATCTTTGTGATCGCTCTGCCAAGGAGTTGGGTGTACATGACCACCCGGGCATTGTCTGGGATGAGATGTTAGGTTATTGGTTGGTCATGCTCGCGGCGCCCGCAGGATGGATATGGATGGCAGTGGGTTTTGTATTGTTCCGCTTCTTTGATATTTTTAAACCTTGGCCAATAGGCTGGGTGGATAAAAAAGTCAGTGGTGGTTTTGGCATCATGTTAGACGATGTGCTGGCAGCTGTTTTTGCCTGGCTTGCCTTACAGGCAATGGCGTTGTATTGGATCTAATTGTGTTTCAGGCGCTCAGCGTCTGAGGCGACTTACATTGAAAAAGAAAGAGGTAGATTGTGGCATTGCGTTATGTCGAATCGTCAAAGTTACCCACACCCTGGGGAATCTTTGGCATGCACGGTTTCGAAGATACCGAAGACGGTAAAGAGCACTTGGTTCTTACCATGGGTGATGTGCGTGGAGATATTCCAGTTTTATCACGTATTCACTCCGAGTGTCTGACGGGCGATGCGCTGTTCAGCTTGCGCTGCGACTGCGGTGCGCAGTTACAATCTGCGATGCACAAAATCGCAATGGAAGGGCGAGGCGCGATATTTTATTTGCGTCAGGAAGGTCGCGGCATTGGTTTGTTGAATAAAATCAAAGCTTATCGATTGCAAGACAGTGGCGCAGACACGGTTGAAGCCAATGAGCGCCTTGGTTTTGGTGCTGACCTCAGAGACTACTCAATGCTAAAACCCATGATGGAGCATTTGAAGATCTCGGGCTTACGCTTGATGACTAACAACCCGCGCAAAGTTAAGGCGATGCAAGAGTTGGGCATTGAAGTGAAAGAGCGCTTGCCCCACCAGAGTGGCCGCAACCCCCACAATGCTAAATATCTTGAAACCAAGAAGGGCAAACTCGGCCACCTTCTGGATCAAAACGAAGAAGAGTGAGTTGAACCCACTAGAGCCACGAGAGATTCAATGCCCCTATTGCGGTGAGTCAATCGATGTATTGCTCGATACTTCAGTGCCTGAACAGCATTACATTGAAGATTGCCAGGTCTGCTGCCGGCCTATTGAGTTTAGAATGCTTGTCCAGCCCGATGGGCTTATTGAATTAATTACCTCCCACGAAAACGAATAGTGCCTGGCCGGCGGCATTGATTGTCGGTATTCATTTTTATTAAAAGGAGAGTCTTGATGTTTAGTCATATTATGATTGGCGCAAATGATGTACAGGAATCCAAGGTCTTTTACGACGCTACTTTGGGTGCTCTGGGTTGTGAGCCGGGTGTTATCGACGAAAAAGGTCGCTGCTTTTACTTTACGCCAACAGGTATCTTTGCCATCTCTAAACCCATTGACGGTGAGGCGGCCTGTCACGGGAATGGCAGTACAATCGGGTTTGCCGCAGATGATGCCGACGCCGCTGACAAGTGGCACGCTGCAGGTTTAGCCAATGGCGGCACCACGTGTGAAGAGCCTCCTGGCATACGCGAAGGTGCGGGGCGAAAGCTCTATCTTGCCTACCTTCGGGACCCTTCGGGCAATAAAGTGTGCGCGCTTCACCGCGTGGTTTAATTTACACTTTTTGAGAGTGAGACCAGAAAGTGAATTGCCTTTCTGATCTCATTTCTCTTTTCGTTTAATACCAGAAAGAAAAATAGAATCGAATAACGTCGGCATCAAAGTTATAGAGGGCCTCGTTACCCGCCTCGCCACCGGCGGTCACATCGCGAAAGTCGTCATAGTCGAATTGCATCCGGTCCCAGTGTAGATTAATCGTGCTTTTGTTAAACCAGGACAGATACTCTGTTTTCAGTTCGTAACTCACGCCGAGGCCAAAGCTTGAGTTGGTATAGGTGCTGAGCTCTTTATCTCTGGCCCGAAAGTTTGTCGCTTCCTTGAATGCAAACAAGTCGCTGTAGAAATCCGCCCCATCTTGTTGATAGCTACGAATTTTAGCCTCTAGAACCCAGTTTTTACCCAGCGGATGAATATAGCGCAACTCGAAGTTGTTCGCTTCAACGCCCCAGCTGTCAGAGAAATAACGGGCCTCAAAACGTAGTGAGGCACGGTATGGCAGGTAGTACATTGTGCGTAGCGCGACCGCGTCGCTGTTGCGGGTTTTTGGGTAGAGTTCTGCTTCGTAGCTGTAACCCAGGCCGCCCGAGGATTCGTCGAGATAACGCACGGTTCGATAAGGGTTGTTGAGGAAACCTTCATCGATGACAGTTTCGAAGACGACATTGGCAATCAGGTTTTTAGTGAGTACTTGTGTCAAACTTAAATTGTAACGACGGTGTTCAGCGTCTTCTTCAAAAACGTCATCACCATTGCGTTTAACGGTATCGTCACCCAGGGAGAAACCAAAACCCAGTGTAGTGAGGTCGCCAAAAAAATCCTGACTGATGCCGAAGCTCATACTGTTTGCTTCATAGTCACTTTCAGAGCTGTTGGTGAAGCTAAGGTTCATCATGGTTTTGCCGTATAGATAGTCGGCGCCTACGCTCAGTTGCGTACGTTCTTCAGAATAGGCGCTGGCCGTGGCTTCCACATCAATTGACGCGCTCGACACCATGTCGGCGTAATAATTACCGTAGACAGAGACTTTGTCCGCGATGTCTTTTCGCACTAATACCGACGGTCCGTCAATGGTAACGCCACCACCGTCATAGGAGTGATACAACACATCGATGCGGTCTTCAGGTAGAACCGCAGCAGAAAGCATGGGCGCAAACAGGCTGCTGGCCGCCAATAAAGCAATGCAAACGCGAATCTTAGTTACAACCACAACCGCCTCCGCCA
>CAJWCA010000045.1 GCA_913020395.1 uncultured Cellvibrionales bacterium
TGCGTTGATCAGCTTCGAGCAAGCCCCGCAGCCCTTCAAATTGCGCAATCAGCTCTCTTGCCAGACTAACCGCTGATTTACCCCGATAACCTGTTCGCAAGAATATAGCCAAAAGCTCGGCGTCAGACAGGCTGCCAGGCCCCAACCGAAGCATCCTTTCTCTAGGCCTTTCGGCCTCGGGCCAATCTGTAATTGCCACGGTAAACTCCCTGTTCCCGAGCCCTGAGTATTTTTGCCTGTACGCAAATGGCTTCGACAATGGTATCTTATCGCCAATTTAAGAGCTGGCCACAACTATATGAGTTCATTGAACAATAAGCAGATTCTACTCGGTGTTACCGGCGGTATCGCGGCCTACAAAAGTGCAGAGCTCATCAGAAGACTGCAAGATTTTGGTGCATCCGTTCGAGTGGTCATGACACCCGCCGCGCAGGAGTTTATTACGCCATTGACCCTGCAGGCACTTTCCGGCAACCCGGTTCACACTCAGATGTTAGATCCAGAAGCTGAGGCCGCCATGGGCCACATTGAACTGGCTCGCTGGGCAGACCTGGTGCTGATTGCGCCTGCGACCGCAGACTTTATCGCCCGCCTCGTACAGGGTCAGGGCAACGATCTGTTAACGACTCTATGCCTTGCCAGTGACGCTCCTATGGCCATTGCGCCCGCGATGAATCAGGCAATGTGGCGAACCGAAAGCACCCAGTCAAACATATCGACACTCACTCAACGCAAAGTCGCTATTTTTGGCCCCGCCAGTGGTAGTCAGGCCTGTGGAGATGTGGGTCCTGGACGAATGCTGGAAGCATCAGATATTGCTCTGGCTGCCGAAAAGCTCTTTACGCCGGGTACGTTGGCCGGTAAAAAACTGGTCATTACAGCCGGGCCCACCCGGGAAGCAATCGATCCAGTGCGCTATATCAGCAATCACAGCTCGGGCAAGATGGGCTATGCTATTGCTCAGGCAGCCATCGAAGCCGGTGCTTCATGCACCCTGATATCGGGCCCCACAAATATCGAACCACCTCGAGGTGCCAAGGTGATTAATGTCACCAGTGCGCTCGATATGCACACAGCCAGTTTGTCCGAGGCCGAGCAGAGCGATATATTTATAGCGTCGGCGGCTGTAGCGGACTACCGGCCACTCGCTATCGCGGAACAGAAAATTAAAAAGGCTAATAGCGACACAATGACTATTGAGCTGACAAAAAATCCGGATATCGTGGCCGATGTGGCGGCAATGAAAAACAAACCTTTTACTGTTGGTTTTGCTGCCGAAACCCAGGACTTGGAATCCTATGCAAAAGATAAACTAAAGAGAAAAAACCTCGATCTAATTGTCGCAAATGATGTATCTCGCACAGATATCGGTTTTAACAGCGATAATAATGCAGTGAGTGTCTTTGGACCCGCAAGTACCGACATTTTCAGCGAATGCAGTAAACACCAGCTCGCTCGTTTGTTGATCGATTTAATTGCACAAAAAATGCCTGGGCATTAAATGTCCAAACTATTTGAATAAGGAAATACTGCGTGAAGGCGCCAAAACAGGCCAAGAACGAACCAGCCAAGAAAAAATCCGTTTTTGCGGTTTACTCTCTCATGTTGTTAATCGCTCTGGCCGTAAGTGGCGGAGTTGGCGCGGTTTTGTATCAAAGCCTGATTATCGACACTCAGGAAGCCGCGCTCAACAAACGCAGCGCAGACTACGCCGCCCGTCAGGCGGAGGCCACAAAACAATACTTGCTTAAGGTGACCGGGAACGTGGCCCGCTTTGGTCAAAGGCCCAACGTAGCCCAGGCGCTCATTGAAAAACAACAGATCGTGTTAGACAAATTCAAGCTGGTATTAAAGCGCGCTTTTCCGGATGTTGTGAATATCCGCTTTATTCCCGCCGATAAAGAAGAGCGCAATAAAAACCCCGAGACAAAGCTGCTTTTCACCGAAATGGACATGATTAATCGTGTGCTTAAGAACGAAACCGTGCTTCCTGAGGCCATCAAATTTGATAACAAATGGGCCCTGAATATCGCAACCCCCCTGACCAGTGGCGGTACGCAAGATAGCGCCGCCGGCGTGATCATGATCAGCTTATCGCTTGATGAACTGCGCAAAACACTCTCAGCCGGAAATTCAGGGGACGGCAGCACACAAATACTGCAACAGTTTGGCAGTGCTAAAGCAGTGCCTATTTTACTTGCAGGCCACACTGAGCTCCGGCACGCAGGCCAGACTGTAGCCATTTCTGACAGCCACTGGCACATTCTCTTCAAACCCTCAAATCAATTGGCTTTAAGCACCGCATCGAGTCCAGTCTTTCTGATTATCGGTCTCAGTCTTTTATTTGTGCTATTGGCAGCCGGAGGCTGGCCTATTGCCGTTGCCATTAACCGACGCCAAATTGAAACAGGCGACTCTCTGATTAAGACAGTCGCAGCCGCCAGGGGATCCTCGGATAAAAACAAAAAAGGGGATATGACTGCCCCAATGTATCAAAACCAGGATATCTTGGACGTCAATGTCAAAGAAGAAGACAAAGACATTCTCGGGCTGACCGAGGCAGCGCAACAAGAGTCTGGGGCGGGCGGTGCAGACCCACAAAATGCGGAGCACTCTCTTCAACAGCAAGACGATGTTAATGAGCTTGTATTTCGCGCTTACGATGTGCGTGGCGTTGTGGGTGAGCAACTCAGCTACAGCCTGGCCGAGAAGATCGGTAAATCGATAGGCAGCGAGGCGCTTGATCACGGTGAGACCTGGATAATTGTGGCCCGAGATGCCCGCACCCACAGTCCAGAACTCTGTGAACAATTAATTAACGGTATTCGCAGCACAGGCTGCAACGTTGTGAATATCGGCGTAGTGCCCACACCACTAATGCATTTTGCAACACATGAACTCGACATTACCTCCAGCGGGGTCATGGTAACCGCCAGCCACAATGGCGCGGAGTTTAATGGCTTTAAAATGGTCATTAACGGCAACACACTTTCTGGTGACGCAATCCAACATGTGCGATCTCGCATTGTGCAGGGAGACTTCCACCAGGGAGAAGGGGACGAAAAACCCCACAATATGTTGCCAGAGTATATTGACAAGATTTTTTCGGATGTGGCGCTTGCCGGTGAACTCACCATCGTTATTGACGCTGCAAACGCCGTGACGGCAACGGTAGCACCGCTGGTGCTGGAGGAGCTGGGCTGTGAAGTCATTCCGCTTCACTGCGAACTGGATGGCGACTTTCCCAATCACGAACCCGACCCCACACAACGCGAAAACCTGCAGGACCTGATTGCCAAAGTTCAGGAAACCGAGGCCGACCTGGGGGTTGCCTACGACGGAGATGGCGATCGCCTGGTGGTGGTTACCCCAAAAGGCAACATTATTTGGCCAGACCGATTGCTCATGTTATTCGCCAAAGACATTGTGACTCGGCACCCCGGTGCAGATGTTTTATTTGATGTGAAATGCACACGCCAACTCAATAGCCTGATATCCAGTTACGGCGGACGCCCTATCATGTGGAAAACGGGTCACGCCCATATGAAGAGCAAGATGCAGGAAACAGGGGCACTATTGGGTGGCGAAT
This sequence comes from uncultured Cellvibrionales bacterium, assembly GCA_913020395.1. Lineage (GTDB taxonomy): Bacteria > Pseudomonadota > Gammaproteobacteria > Pseudomonadales > Cellvibrionaceae > CAJWCA01. The sequence continues at coordinate 3,590 of CAJWCA010000045.1, forward strand.
ATTCAGGTCATATTTTTATCAAAGATCGCTGGTACGGATTCGATGATGCGACCTATGTCACCACCCGCTTGCTGGAAATTATCACCCTGAGAGATCAAGATATCGACACCATCTTTGAAGGCTTGCCCGAACTACCCAGCACCCCGGAAATTCGAGTCGACATAGATGAAACAAAAAAATTCGACTTCATAAAAAAGCTGGTGAGTACCGGTAATTTTGAAAATGGTAAGATTTCGACAATTGATGGACTGAGAGTCGATTTTGCCAGCAGTTGGGGGCTTGTACGCGCCTCCAATACAGGCCCGTTTTTAACCCTGCGTTTTGAAGGCGAAACTGACGACAACCTCGCCCAGGTACAAGCACTATTCAAACGCGAGTTAAAGCGGATCGACACATCCCTCACACTGGATTTTTAATTCTTTTTATTTACTAGGTTTACACTATGTCTGTTTCCCGCGATGCGGCTATGAATATCGCCCATGTGCTTACAGAAGCACTTCCTTATATCCAACGTTTTACCGGCAAAACCATCGTTGTAAAGTTTGGTGGCAATGCCATGGTGGACGAAGCCTTACAAAACAGCTTTGCACGAGACGTGGTTTTAATGAAAACGGTGGGTATGAACCCAGTTGTTGTGCACGGTGGGGGCCCTCAAATAGGCAGCTTGCTGGAACAGCTAAATATCCAATCAGAATTTGTGGACGGCATGCGCGTCACCGACTCCCAGACGATGGACGTAGTCGAAATGGTACTCGGGGGCGCGGTCAACAAACAGATCGTCAGCCTGATTAACCACAACGGCGGTCAGGCAATTGGTATAACCGGTAAAGACGGAAATCTGATTAAGGCCAGCAAGCTCTCTGTCAGTCGCAAAACACCGGGAATGCACGCGACCGAGATTGTCGACATTGGTCATGTAGGGGAAGTGGAATCTGTGAATACTGAGGTGATAGATATGCTCACCCAGAGTGATTTTATTCCCGTCATCGCACCCATTGGGGTCGACGATAAAGGCAATTCCTACAACATCAATGCCGACCTTGTTGCCGGAAAGCTTGCGGAAGTGTTGAACGCCGAAAAGCTCATGTTGCTGACTAACGTCGCTGGTTTGCAAGATAAACAGGGGCAAGTGTTAACGGGTTTGAGCACCCAACAAGTGGACAAGTTAATAGCAGACGGCACAATCTACGGGGGCATGTTGCCAAAAATAAGCTGCGCTTTAGATGCCGTAAAAAGCGGCGTTGCCAGCGCTCAAATAATCGATGGCCGGGTAGCCCACGCATTATTGCTGGAGATTTTCACCGACTCGGGTATTGGAACATTAATCAGTAATCAAAGTGCAAAAAATAACTGAAACCACTGGTTGATGCGCGCAGCATAACTGGCTAGGATGTAGTCTCGACGCTCGGGCTGCGTCCGCCCGTACTGGCTCGCCAATTGTGACTATGAGTTAACAAGAGTAAGCCAGCGACATTGATTGTCAAACTATAACGAAAAAGCATGCGTTCTATGAGCAAACCCAGCCAAAAAGTTTCCCGCCGTCAGCAGATACTAGAAGCACTCGCTCACATGCTGGAAACTAGCCCAGGCGCTCGAATTACGACTGCCGCACTGGCCAAAGAGGTGGGTGTTTCAGAGGCGGCGCTCTACCGCCACTTTCCCAGCAAATCTAAAATGTTTGAAGGCTTGATTGAGTTTATTGAGGAAACACTGTTTTCCCGTATTGGTTTGATCACAGCCGAAGAGAGCAACGCTCTGGTTAGTTGCGAGAAAATTCTCTTTCTACTTTTGACCTTTTGTGAACGCAACCCTGGTATCACCCGTATTTTGACCGGCGACGCACTGGCGGGAGAAACCGAACGTCTTCGGCTGCGAGTTGCACAGTTATTTGAGCGCCTGGAAACACAAATTAAACAGGTATTGAGAGAGGCTGAAATCAGAGAAGGCCTACGACCAAGCCTGCCACTCAATGCCGCGGCAAATCTGTTGATGTCAAACGCAGAGGGGCGCATTGCGCAATTTGTTCGCAGTGAGTTTAAACGTTCCCCCACTGAGTTCTGGCAGGATCAATGGGCCGTTCTGGTGAGTGGCTTTTTCCGTGAAGCACTCACCCCAACGACCTGACTAGCACTGTCTACGGCCTGGATATTACTTCAAAACGCTGCTTGTCTCTCTCAAACTTATCCGACACTTCCTGATATTCCAGCAGTCTCAAACGCACCTGTTCCTGAGAGTCTTCCAGGTCATTTTCAAGAGTTCTCAGTATATTGAGCATCGCTTCAGGCACCGCTCTTCCCGCTCTCTCTACGTCTGCCGCCTGTTGTTGCTGCCTTTCTATGTTGGATTTTGTTGTGGCAATATTGCTGTTGATCACCAGTATATTGGTATCAAGAACGTTTAACTTTCGTTTTTTAGCAGCCTCGATATCAGCAATACTGCTATATCGGCGTCGCAGACGACGATCCCAATGCGCCAGTTGTTCAGCAAGTGCTTTTGCTTCTTCTTTTGCGGCGGCCTCTTCTGCAGACAGGGCAGGAGGTACTCGTTTTACTAACTTGCCGGATAAGCTGACAATATCGTAGCCTTTTTGCGCATATTTAGGGGGGATCGAGTGATGTAAAACCTTTACACCCTCGCTATTTACATACCGGTAAAAAACCTTCGCCGGCTTCCCGCTCGCGGCGTTTACGGCAGAGGCACACACAAGTGCAACACCCAATGCCAAACCCGCAAATGTCTTGATTTGCATGTTCACGCTCCTACACCCCATATTCTTCCCGATAGGCCCTGATTGCCCTTACCTTATCTTCCTGACCGGACTCCGCTTCCAGGTAATTCACAATATCTTCAAGTTTTATGATGCTAATCACGGGAATGCCATATTCCTCTTCGACTTCATCAATCGCAGATAATTCACCTTTACCTCGCTCCTGTCGATTAAGCCCAATCAACACGGCTGCAGGCCTTGCGCCTGCCTGCTTGATAATATCCATCACCTCTCGCACAGCCGTGCCGGCGGTGATCACATCGTCGATGATCAGCACAGAGCCTTCTAGTGGTGCACCCACCAGAGAACCGCCCTCGCCGTGATCTTTAGCTTCTTTGCGATTGAAACAGTAAGGATAGTCTTTGTCGTGGTTATCCGCGAGTGCGACTGCGGTCGTCGCAGCCAGTGGTATGCCCTTGTAGGCCGGTCCAAAAATAAGATCAAATTCCAGACCAGAGGCCTGAATAGCTTCAGCATAATGTCTGCCGAGCTCCGCCAGCGCCGCACCGCTCTGGAATTTGCCCGCATTAAAAAAATAAGGGCTGGTACGCCCGGATTTAAGAGTGAAAGAGCCAAAACCCAAGGCCTGATGCTTGATCGCCAGGCGAATGAAGTCTCTTTGATACTTTTGCATGGAAAAATCCTGTAATTGTTCTAACTTTTACTTCACTACTAACAAAAAAGTATAAAGCTAAGTATCATACACAGTCCGTTATAAAGGGGCTAATATGCGGGTTATAAGTCTTTGTGTCGAAGGCATACATCAGGCTGCGCAACGCGGTTTATATGACTGGTTAGACGGCCAGGATGCTGACATTATTTGTCTCCAGGACCTTCGTGCCCTGGAGCCTGAACTCGATCATGATGTTTTTCATCCGGAGGGCTATCACGCCTATTTTTTCGATTCCGGTGTCAAACACTACAATGGCGTTGCCATTTACACACGCAAGCAACCCAAAGCCCTTATTTATGGCCTGGGGTTTTCTTCAGGTGTCGATATGGAAGGCCGCTACCTCCAGGCGGATTTTGAACACGTCAGCATTGGCTCACTGCTGTCGCCTTCTGCCGAGTCAGAAATGGATTCTCAAGAAGTTAAGATCAAGTTCTTTGATGATTTCCAAGCACATCTGAGCAAAATCGCCCGCAAGCGAAGAAACTATATATTTTGCGGTAACTGGGCCATGGCGCACAAAAAAATGGATGTGCAAAACTGGGCTCAACACGAAAATAGCTCGGGTTTTCTTCCCCATGAGCGCAAGTGGATGGATCAGTTGTTCACACAGCTGGACTATGTAGATGCCTTTCGAAATGTCGAGAAGGACCCGGATGAGTTCACCTGGTATCCGGATGATGAATCGGGCGGTGGCTGGCGGGTAGACTATCAGGTGGTATCTTCAACCCTGAATCACCAAATTGAATATGGGGCGATTTATAAAACCAAACCGTTTTCTAATCACTTGCCCCTGATCATGGACTACGATATCGAGCTTTGATCCAAGTGGTGAAACTATTAAATGAGTGCCAGGGGCTTTACCCGCCTCCGGCACTGATTCAATCAAACACTAGTCATTCAGCGCAGACTTCTGAAGCGCGTTAAGCTCATTAATACCCTTTTTAGCCAAAACCAACATGGCTGCAAATTCTGCCTCGGTGAAGGGTTTACCTTCTGCCGTTCCCTGAACCTCGATCATGCCACCATCGTCGGCTATCACCACATTCATATCAGTTTCAGCGTTGGAGTCTTCAGGGTAATCCAGATCAAGAACAGGAACGCCCTCATAAATCCCTACTGAAACAGAGGCAATCATACGTTCGAGAGGTTCACCTTTGAGAAGACCTTTGTCTCGAAGGTATGAAATTGCGTCAGCGAGAGCCACACAGGCTCCGGTAATTGACGCGGTGCGGGTACCGCCATCCGCCTGAATAACATCGCAGTCAATGGTGATTGTGTTTTCACCGAGCGCTTTCAGATCGAGGGCGGCGCGAAGCGAGCGGCCAATCAAACGCTGGATCTCCACGGTGCGCCCACCTTGTTTCCCCCGAGCGGCCTCTCTACCCATACGTGACCCCGTTGAACGTGGCAACATTCCGTATTCAGCCGTCACCCAGCCGCGACCTTCACCGCGCATAAACCGGGGCACCCCTTCACTGACACTGGCGGTGCAAATAACTTTAGTATTGCCAAACTCGACCAATACAGAGCCCTCTGCATGACAAGTAAAATGACGAGTGATACGCACATCGCGCAGTTGGTCGGGTTGGCGTCCGCTAGGTCTTTCCATGGTGTTTCCTTCAATAGGGAGAGGGTAGGCAGGATTCTCGTCCTGAATAATGGTGACGGATTATAACCGATTGCTTGCGATGTATGTGTTAAGATCCCGCTATATTTGGACCTCAAGCGCAATAAGGAAGATGTTTAGCATGAGCAAACCACACAGCATGACGGCTTTTGCACGGCTCGAAGCCAGTTTTGAGTGGGGGAGCCTCACTTGGGAAATCAAAAGTGTTAATCATCGATACCTTGAGCCACAATTTCGCTTGCCAGAAACGCTGCGTGCGATAGAGAGTGGTTTGCGAGAGTGCTTACGCAATAAACTTAGCCGCGGTAAAGTTGAGGCAATATGCTACTTGCAACTGTCCCAGGATGAACAGCAGGCCCCTGCGATTAATATGGCGGCGTTGACACAATTGGGTTTGGCGATTGAGCAGGTGCAAAAACAATTGCCAGCGCTTTCCCCCACCAACGCCCTCGACGTTCTAAAGTGGCCGGGCCTGATGCAACAACCCGCACTGGATTCGGACGCTATGCAAGCAGCGGCACTGGATCAATTTGCCCGTGCGATAGATCAATTGAATGAAAACCGATCGCGGGAAGGCGCAGAGTTAAAGCGTTTTATTGAGCAACGACTGGACGCTATTGCCGCACAAGTCCTATCTGTGCGAGAGTTGATGCCAGAAATCCTCAAAGCGCAACGGGATCGCCTGCAAGCACGCTTATCTGAGTTGACAGGCGAGCTCGACCCGGAGCGACTGGAGCAAGAAATCGTACTCCTTGCCCAAAAAGCCGATGTCGATGAGGAACTGGACCGCCTGGACACACACTTGATGGAAGTACGCAGAACACTCAATCAAAAAAGCGCCATTGGCAGGCGTCTGGATTTCTTAATGCAGGAACTCAATCGCGAAGCCAATACGCTGTCATCAAAATCAATCGTCAGCGAGACAACCCAAGCCGCAGTTGAACTAAAAGTGCTCATTGAGCAAATGCGCGAACAGATCCAGAATATTGAATAAGGAAACTCACACCATGGTCAGACGTGGCACCCTATTTACTGTTTCAGCCCCGTCAGGTGCGGGAAAAACCAGCCTGGTAAACGCCCTGGTGAGCAGCACTGAGAATATCTGTGTATCGGTGTCCCATACCACACGATCTATTCGCCCAGGCGAAGTAGACGGTGAAAATTATCACTTTGTAACCACAGCGGCCTTTCAGGACATGCTGGAGAAAAATGCCTTTTTGGAGCACGCCCAGGTATTTAACAACTTTTACGGCACCTCTCAGCAATGGCTGGAAGACACACTGGCCACCGGTAAAGATGTTATTCTGGAAATCGACTGGCAAGGCGCCCAGCAAGTTCGGCGTTTGATGCCTGAAACCGTTGGAGTCTTTATACTACCGCCATCAAAGGAAACGCTGCTCAATCGATTAACGGGTCGAGGGCAAGATGAAGATGAGGTGATTGAAGCCCGAATGGCTGAAGCGGTCAATGAAATGACCCATTATGTTGAAGCAGACTACCTGATCATAAATGATGTATTTAACGCCGCTCTTGATGAATTTAAGACGATTGTGAGCGCTCAGGCACTCAATTTGACCCGGCAACAGGAAGTACACCAGAATTTACTGTCAGAACTGTTGTCCTGACTGTTCATTTTGCGTACACTGGCCGACTTTTTAAAACTGGCACATAATATCATTAGTGCCCCACTTTTTTGTTGGAACAGACTATGGCTCGAATTACAGTTGAAGATTGTCTAGATCACGTTGATAACCGTTTTGAATTAGTTATGGTTGGCAGCAAGCGCGCACGCCAGCTGGCGGTTGGCGGTAAAGACCCCATGGTGCCCACGGAAAATGACAAACCAACCGTTCTGGCCCTACGTGAAATCGAGGAAGGTTTTATTGATGCCAGTATTCTCGAAGAAAAAGAAGAGCCCGAATACGAAGAAGAGCCTGTCCAGGAAGCTCCCGCTGAGTAAACCCTTCAAACAGGAGGAACGCCTTGCTCACAATTGATATTCTCAGTCACCGGCTTTCCTCCTATCTGGAACCCCCCCAAATTCAGTTGGTTCGGCGTGCCTATTATTACGCTGAACAGGCCCACGACGGCCAAAAACGCCGTTCCGGCGAGCCCTATATAACCCATCCCCTGGAAGTGGCTGAAAACCTGGCCAATATGCACATGGACCATCAAAGCCTGATGGCGGCCATGTTGCACGATGTGATCGAAGATACAGGCATCAGTAAAAAAGCCTTGAGTGAACAGTTTGGCGCAACCATTGCCGAACTGGTTGATGGGGTCAGCAAGCTGACTCAGTTTGAATTTGAAACCCCAGCGGAAAAGCAGGCTGAGAATTTTCAGAAAATGGCTCTGGCAATGGCCCAGGACATACGGGTCATCATTGTGAAGCTCGCCGACAGGCTTCACAACATGCGCACCCTGGAAGCACTAAAGCCGGAAAAACGACGACGAATCGCAAAAGAGACCCTGGAAATTTATGCCCCGATTGCACACCGGCTGGGTATGAATGACCTGAGAATTGAATTTGAAGACAGAGGTTTCTATGCCATGCACCCGCTCAGGGCGAGCCGATTAAAGGCCGCTCTTGAAACCGTGCGAGGCAACCGCAAGGAGTTGGTCGAAAAAATCCAAAGCGCCATTGAAATACGATTAGAGCGGGAATCGATCAACGCTATTGTGATCGGGCGGGAAAAACACCTCTACAGCATTTATCAAAAAATGCGCCTGAAGAAAAAATCTTTCAACGAGATCATGGATGTTTATGCCTTCAGGATTGTGGTGGATGAAGTAGACACCTGCTATCGAGCGCTCGGTGCCATTCACAACCTTTACAAACCCGTCATCACTGAATTCAAAGACTATATCGCGATTCCAAAAGCCAATGGCTACCAGTCCTTACATACTGTACTTGTAGGCATGCACGGCGTGCCTATTGAAGTCCAAATCCGCACAAAGGAAATGGACGAAATGGCGAATAGCGGTATCGCGGCACATTTTTTATATAAATCCGACAGCGATGAATCCAGCAATAGCCAGGCGAGGGCACGGCAATGGGTCAAAGGCCTGTTAGAGATGCAACAGGCAGCAGGCAACTCGCTGGAGTTTATCGAAAACGTTAAAATTGACCTGTTCCCGGATGAGGTATACGTGTTCACCCCGGTCGGGGAAATTGTTGAGCTGCCCGGTGGAGCAACCGCTGTCGATTTTGCCTATGCCGTGCACACCGATGTGGGCAATGCTTGTGTTGCCTGCCGTATTAATGGCCACTTGGCACCACTGTCTGAAACACTGAAAAGTGGGCAAAAGGTAGAGGTTATTACGGCCACGGGCGCCCAGCCCAACCCCAATTGGCTCAACTTTGTCACCTCGGGTAAAGCCCGCAGCGCTATTCGCCATGTTCTGAAAAACCAGCGCCACCACGAATCGATAGAACTCGGTCGCAGAATGTTGAGCCGAAAGCTCAGTGACGTGGATATTGATTTTAACTCCCTGGACAAAGCCCAGGAAAAAATCCTGCTCGAGGGCTCGGGCGTTCCTACCATGGACAAGCTTTTGGAAGACATCGGGCAGGGCAGCAGAATTGCATTTGGCGTCGCCCAGCTGCTTGCCAGCGATGTCAAAAGACCTCACGGTGGGGTGAATATCTATTCGCCATTGATGATTGATTCTGCCGATGAAATGATGATTAGCTTTGCCAGGTGTTGCAGACCCATCCCCGGAGATCCCATCATCGGGCATGTCAGCTCCGGCAAAGGGCTGGTGATCCACCAGGACACCTGCCATAACATCAACGATTTACGAAACCAACCGGAGAAGATCAACCAGGTGAATTGGGCACCCACGGTCACCGGTGAATTTCTGGTAGATATACGGGTAGAAGTGGGGTCGGAGAGGGGCATCATCGCCACCCTGGCTACCCGCATTACTGAACTGGGCGCCAATATTGAGCAGATCAATGTCGATGAGCGAGATGCCCACAACAGTGTGATCAACCTCTGCGTCGGGGTGACCAACCGTATTCACTTAGCCAATGTGATGCGCCGTGTTCGCGGTTTAAACTCGGTCATTCGCATCAGTCGCAGCAAACAGTAACGTCTTTCAACAATCCTTCTTTTTTGTAGAGTGAAACCCTATGACAAACAAAGCCATTATCCATTCCGATCAAGCACCCGACGCCATAGGCACCTATTCTCAGGCGGTTAAAGTAAATAATACCGTTTATCTGTCCGGCCAGATTCCACTGGATCCTGAGACGATGACGCTGGTTGAAGGCGATTTCGCCACGCAGACTCACCAGGTATTCAAGAATCTGGACGCCGTCTGCAGGGCCGCCGATGGCTCTCTTCAAGATATTGTAAAACTTAACCTGTATCTAAGTGATCTGAGCAATTTCCCCATCGTGAACGAGGTCATGGCGCAGTATTTTGAACAGCCATACCCCGCTCGCGCAGCCATTGGGATTAGTGAATTACCCAAAGGCAGTGCCATTGAAGCCGATGGAATTATGGTGATTTGAGATCAAAGCATCACCGGGGGGGGTATTGTTCTTCATGGGCCGCTTTATATTGACTAAGCTATTAGAAGACAAGCCCCGACAACCGCATTCAATCGACGGCAGCTAAATGACACTTACCGAGTTACGCTACATTGTCACCTTGGCCCAAGAGCAACATTTTGGGCATGCGGCAGAGCGTTGTTATGTCAGTCAGCCCACCTTAAGTATTGCGGTCAAAAAACTGGAAGAAGAATTGGGTGTGGCCCTGTTTGAACGCTCAAAAACCCGGGTTCACCCTACTCCGCTGGGCGAAAAAATTGTCACTCAAGCGCAATTGGTCTTGGAGCAAGCCTCCGCCATTAAAGATATTGCCAACTCTGGCAAAGATCAGCTTAAAAACCCTCTTCACGTGGGTGCCATTTTTACGATCGGGCCCTATCTCTTCCCGCAGTTTATCCCAAAGTTGCAGGATATCGCCGAAGATATGCCACTTTTTGTGGAAGAGGGCTATACCGCCACACTCAGGCAGCGGTTGCGTAAGGGTGAACTGGACGTGATTATTGTCGCCCTTCCGTTTACAGAAGCCGATGTCGTGACTCAAGCCCTCTATGACGAGAGCTTTGTTGTATTACTCCCACAGGGCCACCCACTGACGGATAAGAAAACTATCCTCCCCGATGATCTCGACGGCAATAATGTCTTGCTAATGGGGGAGGGTCACTGCTTTCGCGATCAGGTGCTTGCGGCTTGCCCGCAACTGAAGCCCTCTCTGGAGAAGAACGCTGGCCGAGTGCGTACCGCGGCGGAAGGCAGCTCCCTGGAAACCATGAGACATATGGTGGCATCGGGGCTGGGCATTACCATTTTGCCCCAATCCGCCGCATCTACCGATACCTATGCGCCCAATCAACTGGTCACCCGACCCTTTGAAGGCGATGACGCCGTCCGCACGGTCGCCCTGGCCTGGCGTGCCAGTTTCCCCAGGCACCGAGCTATTGATGTTTTAAGAGAATCGATTTTGTCCTGTCAGCCCGGCAAACAAGGTTAAGTTATCGAACTCTATGGTTGATACTGTGTTACCCAATCCACCGCGAACCCGAAGTCAATTCGCGACGCCCACTTTAGACACTATCAATGTCACTGCTCTAAAAGGCGTTGGCAATCAGTTTGCCGAAAAGTTAGCTAAATTGGGTCTACATACGCTGCAAGATATCGTTTTTCATCTGCCTCTCAGATATATGGATCGAACCCGAGTGAGCCCCATAGGCTCTCTGGGGCCCAATCACCACGTGGTGATTGAGGGGGAGATCAAGGCCTGTCAAGTTGTCTTTGGCAAACGACGCAGCCTGTTATGTCGGCTGCAAGATGGAACGGGCACTATCAGCCTGCGCTTTTTCCATTTTTCAGCCGCCCAAAAACAAGGTTTGCAGCCCGGAACACACCTGCGTTGTTTTGGAGAAACTCGAAGAGGTGCGTCGGGCCTTGAAATCTATCATCCAGAATATGAATCGCTCTCTAAAAACACAAACAGTAAGAAGATGGCACTAACCCAGTGTTTAACACCGGTGTACCCCGCAACAGAGGGGCTGACCCAGCAGAGAATGCGTAGCCTGGCCCAGCAAGTTCTTGATTTGCTGGACGAAAATAGCTTGCACGAGCTGCTGCCTAGCGCCCTGGGGCAATCTTTTCATCAGGGCCCCCTCGTGGAGTCTCTGCGCTATTTACACGCACCACCGCAAGACGCACCCATTAATCAACTGCTGGAGGGCGAACACCCCCACCAGCAGCGTTTAGCGTTTGAAGAATTATTGGCCCATCATCTCAGTCTCTTGAATGTTCGTCGTCGCACACAAGCTCAGGGCGCTTTTCACCTGCCCACCCATCACGCTTTGCGAGAGAAGTTCCTGGCAGGTCTGGGTTTTGAACTGACAGGGGCACAGGACAAGGTGAGTCGCGAAATCGCGGCAGACCTCGCCAAACCGGTCCCTATGCTTCGTTTGGTTCAGGGAGATGTGGGCTCAGGTAAAACCGTAGTCGCCGCCCTGGCTGCACTTCAGGCGATTGCCAACGGGAAACAAGCAGCGGTGATGGCACCCACTGAAATTTTGGCCGAACAGCACCGGCTCAACTTCACCCAATGGTTCGAGCCACTGGGTATCGAGGTAGCCTGGCTGACCGGTAAACTCAAAGGCCAGGCAAGAGAGAAACAATTGCAGGCTATCCAGAGCGGCGACGCCAGATTGGTGGTGGGCACGCATGCCTTGTTTCAACAGGGCGTAGAGTTCGCAGATTTAGGCCTCACCATTATCGACGAGCAACACCGCTTTGGTGTTCACCAACGTCTCTCGCTGCGCGAAAAAGGCGAGGAGAGCTCACTCTCACTGCACCCTCACCAACTGACGCTGACGGCTACACCCATTCCTCGCACTCTCGCAATGAGTGCCTACGCTGATCTGGATTGTTCAATCATCGACGAATTGCCTCCTGGGCGTACACCCGTGAGCACGGTGGTCATCGCTAACGAACGGCGTGAACAAGTTGTAGAAAGGGTAAACGTGGCGTGTGAGTCGGGCCGGCAAGCCTATTGGGTCTGCACCTTGATTGAAGAATCTGAAGCACTGGAGGCTCAAGCTGCAGAGGCTACAGCGGAAGAGTTAAAACTAGCATTGCCCGGCATTCGGGTGGGTCTGATTCACGGCAGACTCAAACCAAAAGACAAAGAAGCCATGATGCTGGCGTTCAAACAGCACCAGCTCGATCTTTTAGTAGCAACAACGGTTATTGAGGTGGGCGTGGATGTACCTAACGCCAGCCTGATGATCATTGAAAACCCCGAACGCCTGGGTCTGGCGCAGCTACATCAGCTGAGAGGCAGGGTTGGGCGGGGAAGTGCTGCCAGCCACTGTGTGCTGCTTTATAATTCTCCCCTTTCTAAAGCGGGAAAAGAACGGCTGAACGCCATGCGTGAGACGAACGATGGGTTCAAAATCGCGGAAATTGATCTGCGACTGAGAGGCCCGGGTGAAGTACTCGGCACCCGCCAGACCGGGGACATGCAGTTCAAAATCGCCGATATCGTTAGAGATGCCCACCTTCTGCCACAAATCAAACCCTGTGCACAAATACTGCTGAATGATCATGCTACATTGAGCCAACAGTTAGTAAGACGGTGGTTGGGTTATAATGAAAACTACGCAAACGTCTGAATTAAATTATATTATCGCTCTAATGCCCTATGGTAGTCTGAACTACTATTAATAAAACATAGATTTGAGGAAGTTTTAGTGTCTGTACCTGTAAGTGTGAAGCAATTACTGGATAAACAAAATATCACCTATGATATTTCTGATGCGCTGGCATCAACCGGCACCCAAACCATTTGGCACGACCAACACCTTCGTCAAACCGGGGCAGCTAAGTCACTGATATTACAGGATTATATCGGAAAGGTTCAGGTCGTGATCGCCGCCGATACCCTGCTGGACCTGGATGCAGTCAATCGAGAACTGAACCGCACCCTGCGTGCTACCAGTGCTGAAGACCTACAAAACTTCTACGACAAACATAAATTACAAACCATCCCCGCGCTGCCAAAATTAGCGGGTTTGTCTACGATTGTTGATCAGGCCCTGTTGGAACCACAATCCCTCTATCTGGATTCTGGCCAAGAAGGGCAGCTAATCAAATTACATCAAGACGCATTTAAAGCCATGGTTGCCGACGCCCATATCGCCAATATTGCGATACCTTTGTCGACTTTGAGTATCAGTGATTACAAAGTACCCAACGAAGAACAGCTGCTCAACTGTGTTAAAAATTTCACTAATCTTCGTATCAAGCAACGCCTGGAGGAGACCCTTGAGCTCCCCCCACTGTCTGAAACGGCTCAACGGATTATCAAGCTACGAGTTGACCCCGAAGCGGATATCAGTGATTTATCGAATATTGTCGAAACTGACCCGAGCCTGGCAGCACAGGTGGTGAGCTGGGCGGCCTCGCCGTATTATTCTGCGCCAGGCAAAATCAAATCAATTCAAGATGCCATTGTGCGAGTGCTGGGCTTTGACATGGTGCTTAACCTGGCCTTGGGTCTCGCCCTGGGCAAGACCATTCGCCTGCCCACTGACACGCCAGAGGGCAGCCAGCCCTATTGGCAACAAGCCGTTTATATGGCCGCGACCGTAGAAGGGCTTGTCAGTGCAATTCCCCGGGATCAGCGACCCGGTTTTGGCATGGCCTATTTGTCGGGTTTATTGTTTAACTTTGGTTATCTTGTATTGGCGGAGGTCTTTCCTCCCCATTTCTCCAGCATTTCAAGATATACCGAGGCCAACCCACATGTTGACCCACAACCCATCGATCGACACCTGCTGGGCATTACCCGTGAACAGTTATCAAGTTGGTTGATGGAAATTTGGAACATGCCCGAAGAGGTCGTAGTCGCCTTAAAGTATCAGGCTGATGCCGATTACAAAGGTGAATATAGCGAATATGCCAAACTCCTGTTTGTGGCACAGCGTTTATTGTGTCAAAGGGATATCAGCAACGGCCCAAAACTAGATGTGCCAGCCCATATCTATGAAGAACTTCATCTGGACCCCGACAAAGCCAACGCGGCAATGGACAATATTTTGGAGTCGGCTCAGGAACTTAACGCCATCGCCTTGGAAATGGAACCTGCCTAAGGTTTTAATCCTCGAGATAAAATAAAGCCGCTGGATCACAAGTATCCAGCGGCTTTATTTTTCTCAGGTACTACATCTGCCGTTAAGCTTTGACCGCGTCTGTATCATCTTCCATGTCCGCCAGACCCGCATCTTTATCATTAAATACATCTTTATCCAACATGCCTTCGCTGTTGCCCACCACCGATGACACCATCGAGTCACCCGTGACATTCACAACGGTGCGCATCATATCCAGCAACCGGTCTACACCGATAATCAAACCTATGCCCTCAACAGGCAGCCCCACCTGATCCAGCACCATCGTCAACATAATCAAGCCAACACCCGGCACACCTGCCGTGCCGATAGACGCCAACGTTGCGGTCAAGACAACCAACATATAACCGTTGAGCCCCAAGTCAATATTATAGGCCTGAGCGATAAAGGCAGTGGCCACGCCTTGCATAATCGCCGTGCCGTCCATGTTGATGGTTGCACCCAATGGCACGGTAAAAGAGGCCACTCTGTTATCAACCCCCAAACGTTTTTCAACCGTACGCAGAGTTACCGGCATGGTTGCACCACTTGAGGAGGTACTGAACGCAAAAACCATGACCGCGCGCAGCTTTTGTAAAAACATCACCGGGCTCAAACCCGTGAACAATCTGAAAATGAGTGTATAAACTCCCAAACCATGAAGCAGCAATACAAACACCACGGTAAAGAAGTAGAGTGCCAGGTCCATAATCACGCTGATACCCAGGCCGGCAAACAACTTGGCCAACAAACAAAAAACACCGTAGGGTGCAAAGTTCATCAAAATAGTCACCATTTTCATGATGACTTCATTCATATCCTCAAAAAATGATGTTATGCGTCGGCCGGCTTCGCCGCTCTTTGAGACTGCCAGACCCATCAACAGGGAAAACACAATGACTTGAAGCATGTTGCCATCTGCCATCGCCTGAATGGGGTTGCTTGGGAAGATATTCACCACAACGTCCTTCAAAGAAGGAGCAGCTTTGGCAGTGAAGTTACTCGCCACGGCCAGGTCAATACCGTCTCCGGGGCGAATTAAGGAGCCCATCATAAGTGCCAGAGAGATCGCGATAGCCGTTGTCATAAGGTAGAGAGCGATTGTTTTACCGGCCATTACCCCCATTCGTGAGTTGTCGCCCAAGGATGAGGTGCCACACACCAATGAAACAAACACTAATGGCACAACCAGTAATTTCAAAGACGCTACAAAAATGCGGCCCACGGCATCAAATAAACCGTTAACCATAAATTGATCCAGCCAGTGACCAAAGGTCGCACCCAGCCACCCCTCTGTGGAGGCGACGTTAACCATGCCACCCACTAGCAGGCCGAGCACCATCGCCAGTAGAATTCGTTTTGTTAAACTCATGTAAATTACCTTACTGTTTTGTTATCCATTATTGTCAGCGGGTAATAGAACAACAGCTTTTGTCTATCTGCGGCTCTATTCAGGTTTTATTGGCGGCTCATTCGTTCAATGCCGCCTTGAGGGCTTTTCCGGCCTTAAAGGCCACGGTAGTACTTGCCGCAATCGTCAGGGATTCACCCGTCTGTGGACTGCGCCCTGTGCGTTCTGCGCGATGTCGCTGGCTGAAAGATCCAAACCCGATGAGATTGACACTGTCATTGCGGCTGAGTGCTTGAGTGATTTCATCAAATATTGCCGTAACAACATCATTGGTTTTATCTTTAGGCATATCGATTTGATCGGCGATTGCCGCGACCAGGTCTGGCTTGTGCATTTTTCTCTCCCGATGGTCCGGCGCCGTAAACCCTGCGCCGAGGGGCATTATTAAAACAAGGGGTTCCGGCACGGTAAAGAGATTTTATGGGAATACCGCCACTATATGGATAGAATGTCGCTTTGATTCTCCCCAATACCCTTAATGTCACTAATGACGGACAGTTTTTTGAGCGATTCACGTTTTCACCCCCCCTCTCATCGAGAACCTTTTTGGCAAGTTGGCAGCCAAGTTCGCTGGCAGTTAGATGCTTGGCAACAAGACTGGTTGTTAGACAAAGGTTCACTGACGCAGCGTTTGATCAAAGCATCCGATGGCCAGTTTCGCGTTGAAATCCAAAGACAAAAGCTACTGCCCAGCTATCTCTCTGAAGCCAGGCTGCTGGGCATCAAACCGACTCAACAGGTCATGGTGAGGGAGGTTATTTTACTGGGTCGCGATCAACCCTGGGTTTTTGCAAGAAGCATAATCCCACTGAGCACGTTAACCGGCAGGCTCCGCGCCTTGAAAAAGTTGGACAACAGGCCTCTCGGCGCGCTGTTGTTCCAAAACCCCAATATGCACCGGGATGCGATTGAAGTCGCCCAGGTTCGCCCAGGGGACCGCTATTTGCCCGAAACACTGAAAACATCCCAAACCTACTGGGGACGCCGTTCCCGATTTTTCCTGGATGATAAACCCTTGCTCGTGAGCGAGGTCTTTCTCGATCGCCCCGGTTGAGCGTGATAGGATTCAGTTTATGACGACTACAGGCACAAACACTGGCATGGCCCCTTTTTCATTCAACGCCTACTGGCAGCTCATGCGGTTTGATAAACCTATCGGCATACTGCTATTGCTATGGCCTACGCTCTGGGCGCTGTGGTTGGCCGCTGAAGGAATCCCGGATACAAAAGTCGCGCTGATCTTTATCGCGGGCGTCGTTTTGATGCGAGCGGCAGGCTGTGTCATTAATGATGTAGCCGACCGCAAAGTTGATGGGCAGGTCGCAAGAACACGTCAACGCCCCATTGTCAGCGGTAAAGTTAGCACCAAAGGCGCCATCGCTTTATTTGTTATCTTGAGCCTGCTGGCTTTTGCGCTGGTCATGATGACAAATACCTTAACCATTGCGCTCTCGTTTGGCGGTATCGCCCTGGCATTTTGCTATCCCTTTATGAAGCGGCATACACACTTGCCACAGGTGGTCTTAGGCGCTGCTTTTGCCTGGGGTATCCCCATGGCCTTTGCCGCCCTAAACAATGCAATCGATGCTCGCAGCTGGCTAATTTACACAACGGTTGTGCTCTGGACTGTGGTTTACGACACCTTTTACGCAATGGTCGACCGAGATGACGATAGGTTAATCGGCGTCAAATCAACCGCTATCCTT
>CAJWCA010000046.1 GCA_913020395.1 uncultured Cellvibrionales bacterium
AACGTCAAAAAACCTCATATTTCGGTTCCATAATTTGCTCTAAATTTCTATACTATATGTTAACGATGCCCCGGAAAAAATCAGGGCCATTTCTTCAATAAAACTAACAATAAGTTGACACAACATGCCTTCTTCTGCCGTCATAGAACCCATCGCCAGAGCCCTGTCGATAGTAAGTGCCATGAATCAACATCGCCTTACAACAATTAGTGATTTACATCGGGTAACGGAACTCCCAAAACCCACAATTCACCGCATACTCGCCACCCTGATGAACTGTGGTTATGTCGCAAAAGACATTGACCGGAGTGTATATATGCTCTCCGAAAAAGTTCTGTCGCTATCATCCGGTTATGGAAAAGAAGCCTGGTTGCTGCAGGCGGGCACGCCAATTGCCCGAAAAATCACTCGAGATGTTAAGTGGCCGGTTGCCATCGGCATATTTGACTACAACGCAATTGTCGTGCAGTACTCAACTCGCCCCTATTCAGAGTTTGTTTTACAAGGCTCCACTGTCAATAAGCACTTCAAGCTCTTTAACAGCGCCATGGGGCAAGCTTTTCTGGCATTTTGCGAAAAAGATCAGCTAAACAGTATTCTCGAAGACCTGCGAAATGACGAACTCAACGATGAGGCGATTCTCAAAGACGAATTTGCCATTCGGCGCTACATTGCCGATGTCAGGGCCAGAGGTTACGGTCTTCGCAAGGGCAATAGAGGGGAATCCACTCACATGGCTTTACCCATTAAAAGTGACAACGAAGTGATCGGTGTTATTGGGATTTCAATATTTTCCAGCTGCTTCAATGGGACCGTTGCCCAGGAGTATTTGACACTTTTAAAACAATCCGCAATGGAGATTATTGCGTCGATGGATCAAATGATGGCAGTTGCGGAAATGTAGCCCATATCAAGGTAAAAAAGAGGAAAATCCGCCACGAAAATCTAGCTATTCAATAGCGAGAGCTCAGCCTGTCTCGCGATACGGAACGTTTAAATTTATCTCTCCCGCCCGAACGGGCACAGGAGCTATGATGAACATAATCTCAATCTTTAGAAGTTTTTCTTAAGAAGATTCGCGCTCACCTCTAATAACTACCAGTAGGACACATTATGCAAAGATATTTTTTCATCCTCTGCATCTTCTTGTCGGCGAGTATGGTTGACGCCCATCACTCTCGGGCACCATATAATCTCGACCAGGAGATATCCGTCAAGGGAACAGTGACCAAAGTATTGTGGAGAAACCCCCACCCCTATTACAAAATAGAATCCGTCAATAAAAGTGGCGTAAAAGAAACCTGGTCATTTGAGGGTTTTGCCGTTTCAGCCTATGTCAAGGTTGGCTGGCTTAAGGATACGGTGAAGGTCGGTGATACTGTCACTATGATCGGCAGTCCAAACAAGAAAAACGGCGTTCGAAAACCGAACAAACAGTCTGCCCTGTTAGCGCGAATTGTTCAGGCCAATGGCAAGGTGCTCGATGCCAACCCATCTGCCGAGGCACAAGTCGAGGCGGATGAGGAAGTTGCCCGGGAAAGCGAATATAGCGACAAGATTATGAATACGCCCGGCACCCATGATTTTAGCGGCAACTGGCATTTCTTTGTTAACAACGAAGAGGGACAAACCGGTGGATTTGACCCCCCCAGAGACTGGCCACTATCACCCAAAGGTCAGGCTCAAGTGGATAACTTTGCATTGAAAGACGACCCTTTTTACCAGTGCCTGAATTTCGGACATCCACGTTTAATCAATTGGGTTTGGGCCCGTCGCTGGACCCGTTTTGACAATAGGATTGAAATTGAAACTGAGATGTCTGCCGTCAATCAAAAACGCATTATTTGGCTGGACGGCAGAACCAAACCCGCCAATCACAAACCTTCCGACATTGGTTTTTCCACTGGCAGGTTCGATGAACACGGCACACTCATTGTTGAAACAACGGGTTACTCTGCAACTCCCTGGGGCAACATCATCGGTTTGGATTCCAGCGATCAAAAGCGTGTTGTTGCGAGATATAACCTGAGTAACGGCAGCCCTTTGACCGGACACACAAGAATGGTTTTTGAAGTGACCGTGGAAGATCCGGTTTATTTAAGTAAACCCGTGAAACTCTGGGGCGCCTATGACCTTGCTCCGGAGCATCAATACGTGCCCTTTAGCTGTGATCCTGAAGCTTCCAGCGCCCATTTGGAATACGAATAATTAGTCCAATCACACTTATTTCTACCTAGTAGGGGTACCCACACACCGGCGAAGACACACGTGTCTCGCCGGTCTACTCCTGCGACCTCACAAACCCAAAGGCGAGGTACATTATGCTTAGACCACTTATCCTATTGCTTTTGCTGCTACCCTTTAGCAGCCTAAACGCGCACCACTCCCGAACTGCTTTTGATCTCGATACCGAAATTAGTGTTAAAGGCACCGTTAAAAAAATTCGCTGGCGCAACCCCCATGTTAGATATGTATTGGAGGTCGTCAACGAAGCAGGGGTCAAAGAGACCTGGGCATTTGACGGGCATGCGATTACTGGCTTGCAGCAAATGGGCTGGCTTAAAGACACCATTAAGGTCGGCGACCACATTACGTTTAAAGCCTTCCCCAATAAAAAAAATGCAAGCCGCTCACCCAGCATGCAATCCGGTTTGTATAATCGGGTAATACTGGCTGACGGCACAATGGTTCCCTCCCTAGAAGGCGAACCCTCAACCGCTGTCGCAGAGTCGGATTCGAGCGACGTAGCCAAGGAAAAGAAGAACATTTTTGGGGAATATAACGTTCCAATGTCACTGGATTTTAGTGGCACCTGGGAGTATTACTTAACCCTGGATGAAGTGTTGATTCTGGGGAAAGGTATCACCCATCCCTGGCCGCTCTCTAACGAAGGCAAGAAAAACTACGCCAAATATAATCCCGACGACGATCCCGCCTTCTCCTGTAAGGAATATGGATCACCTCAGATTATTTTTGATGTTTACGGCCGAAACTGGACTCGATTTGACAACAGAATCGAGATTCAAACGGAAGGAAAAGACACTGAACACCGCACAATCTGGCTTGATGGAAGGAAAAAACCCAGCAATTATGTGCCAAACCCTGTTGGATTTTCGACAGGAAAATTCGATCAGTATGGCAGCCTAGTAGTTGAAACATCAGGTTTTCCTGCCACCCGCTGGGGCATCGACTATGGATTGGATTCCAGCAATCAAAAACGTCTCACTGAGCGCTATACACTCACTAACGGCAGGAAACTCGGCGGCACCCGTATGTTTGTGGAAGTGTTGGTCGAAGACCCTGTGTATCTAGAGAAAGCGTTCTCGATTCACGGCGTCTACAACCTAACAGAGAAACGTGAATTCCCAGCCGCAAACTGTGATCCTGAAACCGCGAGCGCGCATCTGGAGTACGAATAGGTTCTGCCCCCCTGAACTCTACCATGTTAAGGTTATCTTTCCCGAGGTAGGGTTCAGGAAAGAGTTCAGGGATTGTTTCAATAATGTATGTCAGGTTATTTTTTACATTTATATTGAAGCCCTACTCACCTCAACATCCTCTAATAAAATCAAGACATTACGTTAAGTTGGCTTTCTATTGAACTGAAATAGACTAGTAAGCCCTAAGAAAAACATGTTCAACAACAAAAACGAAATATCGTTTAACGTCGTTATATACTTATATACAAGCATAATTATCAATTCCTATCGAACTCATCGGCAACAATTACACCTAGTTACAAATAGAATACTTTCGTTATAGGACCACAGTTAGTTGGCAAATCAAAGAACACCCATTTTCACCACGCCTCAAGAAATATAAGGGTTTAAAACCAAATGGCTATTGAGACAGGGCATCTCAACAATCTACACCTTCATTATTAGAACCTAAAACGGTATGCTTCCTGTTATCTCCAGAATGATATAGAAGCAATTACATGCGCAACAATATCGGTCAAAACTTCCCAAACCAATTCCAGCAGGAAAGCCTCAAGCTGATCAACAGCCTGGTCACATTGAGCTCCTCCATCTTCTATCTCGTCAAACCTGAGATGCAGCAATTGGGTATTGCCTTCCATAATATGACGCCCGATGTGCAAAAAGACTACCAACAAAATTACCGTGCACTCGACCCACTCAATCCCGCCAAATTTACCGAAACCAATGATATTCTACTCACAATTGACTCGCAGATGCCTCCCCACCTACTCCGCCGTTCTGTCTATTACCAGGAGTTTATGAAACCCAACAATCAACACCATGTGGCCGACATGTTTTTTCGCAGGGAGGGAGACATCATTGCAGTACTGAGTATGTTGCGAAACGAAACGCTAGGGAATTTCACTAAAGATGAGCTCAGCTTGCTGAGAAAGCAACAACCTTTTCTTGAATACACGCTCAATTGTGTCTATCTGCCCAAGCGCATAGAGGAGCGCCGCTCTCTGGAGGACCGCTATGGACTTACCAAACGAGAATTGGATGTTCTGGAACAGCTGATCAGCGGCATCACGAACAAACACATTGCCCAAGAACTAGGATTGGCGTTGGCGACCGTAAAAACCCATATTCAACACATTTACCAAAAAGCGGGAGTAGACTCCCGAAGTGAGTTATTGTCCCGAATAATGGCTGACCTCACCCACTGACATCACCACTCCCACTCCCACCTTAAGGTTCAGCTGACAAAGTTCGCCTTAAACTCATCCTTATGGCTGATACCCCACCCATCATTCGATCCGTAAAATAAGTGCCATTCTATTCCAACTCAATCCATTTGAATCGGGAAATCGGCACATGACCGACACTAACAAACAAACACTCATCAATCGACGCCACAAAGTACTGGGGCAGCACTCCCCCCTCTTCTACCACGAACCTCTGAACTTGGTTCGAGGTGAAAATGTCTGGGTTTACGATGAAAATGGCAAACGCTATTTGGATGTTTACAATAATGTGCCCCACGTGGGCCACTGCCATCCTCATGTTGTTGAAGCATTGACTCGTCAGGCTTGTACCCTGAACACTCACACCCGCTATTTGCACGAAAACGTTATTCAATACGCAGAGAGGCTCACCAGCACATTTGACACATCTCTATCGACAGCCATGTTCACCTGTACGGGCAGCGAGGCCAATGAGTTAGCGCTGCGCATGGCCCGCCACTGCACCGGGGGGAGCGGCATTATTGTCACTGATTTTGCCTATCACGGTAACACCGAAGCCGTTGCAGAGTTGGGCACTGCATTTATGGCTGAGGCCAAAAGTACTCGCCGGGTGCGATCCGTCTCCATACCAGACTCTTACCGCAGCCCGGAAGGACTGCATGGCGAAGCGCTGGGTGAGGCCTATGCCAATGAAGTCCAGGATGCGATTGAAGCCTTTGCAGATGAGGGCATTAAATTCGCAGGCCTGTTGATTTGCCCGGACTTTGCAAATGAAGGTTTATTAAACGTTCCTCCGGGGTATCTAGAGAAAGCCGTGGCCCATGTGCACAGGGCCGGTGGATTATTTATCGCCGATGAGGTGCAGGCCGGTTTTGGACGAAGTGGTCGGCATATGTGGGCACATCAAGGGTACGATATAACGCCGGATATTGTGACCTTGGGTAAACCCATGGGAAATGGCCATCCTGTCGCCGGGGTAGTAGCCCGGGCCGAACTCACCGACACGTTTGGAGGCTCATCGATGTATTTCAATACCTTTGGCGGCAACCCGGTGTCCTGTGCTGTGGGCATGGCAGTGCTCGATGTACTGGAGCGGGAATCACTATTAAAAAATGCGCAGGATACAGGTGCCTACGTTGCCAGTGGGTTAAGAGCCCTGCAGGCCAAATACGACTTAATTGGCGAAATTCGGGATCTCGGACTGTTTTTCGCAATGGAACTGGTGACCGACCGATCCAGCAAAAAGCCTGCTCCGGATGCCTGTGACAAGGTAGTGAATACCCTGCGCCAACAAGGTGTTTTGATCAGCAAGATTGGTCGTCACGACAGTATTCTTAAAATGCGCCCCCCCATGTCATTCCAGAGAGAACATGCAGATCTGCTGCTATCAACACTGGACGATGCACTAGCTTTGGCTCAAACCCAAATTTAAGGAGGGTTCCAAATATGACTGCCTATGAATCACTCAACCCAACGCAGCAGATTGAATACCTGCACTCTCTGGCAGAAAAAGCGCTGCCTCTCTGGAGCATGACAGGAGCAATACTCGAACTGATTAAATATCGGGAAAATGCCGTGTTCAAGGTAAAAACCCGATCGGGCAAACAATATGCACTTCGCTTGCATCGCCCAGGCTACCATTCAGATGTAGCACTGCTCTCTGAACTGCAGTGGATTCAGTCCCTGGAGGAACATGGTATCGACTCGCCTCAGGTTATACCCACATCAGATGGACATCTGTTTGCAAAAATTTTTTGCAACAAAATGAGTGCCGATGAAGACCCAGAAATTCGACAGGTTGATATGTTTGCCTGGGTAAATGGGGAACAATTGGGCTCTGCTGAAAACGGCCTGGGTAACAAACCCGGGAAAGTTCGCGACGTGTATCGAACCATCGGCCAGCTCTCCGCGCAACTGCACAATCAGGCCTCTCAATGGCAACAGCCTGATGGCTTTCAACGCCACGCTTGGGACCTTGAAGGACTGGTAGGGGAAACACCATTTTGGGGCCCCTTTTGGGCACTGGATTCGCTGACTGATACACAAAAAGAACTGATAGACACCGCAAAAAATTCAATAAAAGCTATTCTAAATAATTATGGGAAAGAATCGACGCATTACAGCATGATTCACGCCGATTTGGTGCCAGAAAATCTGTTGCTGGAAGGCAAGCGTGTGCGATTAATTGACTTTGACGACGCGGGTTTTGGTTGGCATATGTTCGAAATCGCTACGGCATTGTATTTTATACAAAATGACCCGCAATACGAGGTCGCCAAAACTGCGCTGATAGAAGGCTATCGAGAACACCGCTCACTACCCGATAGCGAGTTGTCTTTGTTGCCGCTATTTCTGGCTGCCCGAGGATTTACCTATTTGGGCTGGGTACAGAGCCGCCAAGAGACAGAGACTGCGCGCGAGATGACCCCGCAATTGGTAAAAATGGCCTGCGATGCTGCGGGCCGATTCCTACAAGGTTTGAACGAGGTGGCGGCCTCCTGAGACAGCGGCAGAATACGCATTTAAGTTAGTGATTGAATCACTTCAAACAACAGGGTTAACATGTTAATAATTAGCGATAACAACTAGTCAGGAGCCACAGTGGAGTTTCCCAACGAATTCCAAAATCAGTGCATCTCAATGGTACAGAAACTCATTGAGATCAAGGCGGCGCGTTTCCTAATTACAGACCCTCACATGCATAAAAAGGGGTTTGTGAGCCTCAATGTCGAAAATGAAATGGAGGAGGAATATCATCGCGACTTGGAACATCTTGATCCAATGCACCCGTCAAATTTTGAAAATTCTGACGAAACGGTCATTAGCAGTAACACCGTTATGCAACACAAGAACTGGCTTAAAACCATCTTCTACCAAGATTTCATTAAACCTTACGGCTATCTGCATTTAACCGATATTTTTTTTCGAAACCACGGAAAGATCATCGCAATTCTGACCTTGTTACGAGATGAAAACTTGCCAGAATTCAGCGCTGATGACTTGAACACACTAAGAAAAATACAGCCTTTTCTAGAGTACTCGCTTAACAGCATCTATATTCCCGCTAGAATTTCAGAGCGTGAGTATGTCCGCGAAACTTATCAGCTCACAAACAGAGAACTGGATGTACTCGAATACGCCCTCACAGGAGCCGACAACAAAACCATGTCCAAGCACCTGAAAATGAGCATGCCTACGCTGCGTACCCACCTGCAACATATTTACCCGAAGGTGGGCGTGCACTCAACCAGTGAATTGATTGCAAAAATTCTGCGGGAGCTGAACCACTAAAAAATACCACCCCCGGCTTTAGCAGGAGTGGCGACAAATGTTATCGATCGATCTCGCTAAACGCGACGTCCAATGCATCAACCAGTTGATCACAGTGTTCCTGCTGAAACACGAGAGGTGGAGACAGGATAATTTTAGTTCCAACCGGGCGCACCAGAACGCCCTGGGAGCGTGCGATAGCCGCAATATTATTGGCAAAGGCGTCGGTGGGGTCAACTGGTTCGCGGGTTTTTTTATCCACCACGAGATCTAATGCAAGCATCAACCCTTTTCCGCGAACTTCGCCCACAGAATTAAACTTTTCAGCAAAAGGCGTCAGCTTTTCCTTCAAATAGGCGCCCTGCACTTTTGCATTTTCCGGCAGATTTTCCTGCTCGACAATATCCAGTGATGCCAGACCCGCGGCACAGGCCAAAGGGTGACCGGAATAGGTATAACCTGCGAAGATGGAACCGTTAAAGTCTGCGTTGTTGTCCCAGGCTTTTTCAATTCGTTCGTTCACCATCACGGCACCCATGGGAATATAACCAGACGTCAGCCCCTTGGCGAGACACATCATGTCCGGCGCAACACCCCACCCGCGACTACCAAACATATTCCCGGATCGGCCAAAACCTGTCACAACTTCATCGGCAATCAATAAAACGCCATACTTGTCGCAAACGGCCCGAATAAGTGGCCAATAGGAATCGGGCGGCACAATAACGCCGCCCGCACCCATAACGGGCTCTGCGATAAACGCAGCCACTGTATCCGGCATTTGAAACAGGATTTCCTGCTCTAGTTGCTCTGCACAATATTGTGCCAGCTGATCCGGGTCTTCACAGTTCCAGGGGTTGCGATACAACCAGGGGGCATCAATATGAACACAGCCTGCCAGCAGAGGTTCATAGACCCGGCGGTTTACATTAATACCGTTCACTGAACCACTACCAAAGTGAACACCGTGATAGCCATTTTTCAATGAAATAAACTTCTTGCGCTCGGGCTCGCCACTAATAACATGAAACTGCCTTGCCAACTTCATCGACACCTCTACGGAGTCGGAGCCGCCGGAGGTGAAGAACGCGCGTTTCATATTCTCTTGCTGAGTCATCCCCACCAGTTTGGCCGCCATTTCCGTGGCCCTTGGGTGGGTGATGCCGTCAAACAGCTGGAAATACTCAAGTTCATCTAACTGGCGGGTAATCGCTTCTTTCATTTTGGGGTGATTGTGCCCAACATTGACACACCACAAACCGGCAACACCGTCCAGCAATTTGTTGTCTTTGTCATCCTTAATATATACCCCATCACCACTGACGATGTGAATGGAATCACGCTGCTTGGCCTCATTAGGGTGCAGCATGGGGTGCCAAAGATCCTTTGAATATTCGGACATTGTTTCTCTCTCCGTTTCGTAAAATTCTGTCGAGCAAGTCACACGATTGACTGTTTACTCACTTGCCATTAAGAATATGTTTTTAAGCTCAGAGTTAACATCGTCTAAAATAATGAGAAAACTTCTTCAGAAACAAAAAAACCGACATAAAGCCGGCTTCTTTGTTTTCGATCAATTATTTATCGATGATAACTTACCAAAGGTAAGCCGCCGTCACCCCCGCCCAGCGAGGTGGCGCATACATAGCGGTTGAACCACCGGCACCAAAATCAAGATTATAAACTCGATATTCTTCATCAGTCAGATTCTTCACCCAACCACTAAAGCGCCACTGCTCTGTGGTATAGGTGAGACTTGCGTTCCAGACAGAATAGGCATCTTCCGTAGAAGCTATCGAGTTGTGCCCTTCCAGGTATTGTTTGTCATACGCGACACCATCTAACTGCATCGCTAACTCGCCCGACTTCAGATCCCAGGCCTTGCGCCCCAGGAAGTTGAAGCTGTAACCCGGCGCACTCGGAAGCTCGGCGTCTACAGTGATACCATCGATTGCGGTATCAACATCTTCCACCTCTGAGTCCATGAACGACAAACCAATAATGAAATCCCATGAGTTTCCAGGCGTTAGGAACAATTCAATCTCAGCACCCTGCGCGGTCGCGTCCTTATTGGCCACGGACGGTGTAAATCCGGTAAAAGAGAAAGACTGGTAATCTTCATAGTCATAATAAAACGCCGTGGCATTTAGACGGGCCATGCCATCGAACAGCTCCGTTTTTACGCCCAACTCAAAAGAGTGCAGTGTTTCCTCGTCGTGGCGAATAGTCGCCAATTCCAGTTGCCCTGCAAATACATTTTGATTGGGGGACCAGTTGCCGCCCTTTATGCCACGATTGTACGAAGCAAATATTAAGGTATCGGCATTCAAGCGATAGTCCAACTGCAACCGGGCTGCGTAGTCACCATAGTCGATTTGATTATAGTCGGCACCAATACCGTCATCGATAAGCGCTTGTTGAAAGTCAAATAACTCTGGCTCTACACGTGAAGGATCCGCTGGGTCAATGAAGTCGTTTGTAAAATCAATTTCTTTATCATCCTGAGACCAACGATAGCCGGCAATGATGGTCAGATCGTCAGAGAGATCATATTCATACTGCCCAAAAACAGACCAGTTGCTCGACTCCAGGTCAACCGTGACTTCCCTGCTCGCTGTGGCAGAACCAAAAAACAACTCACCCGATACCGTCTGCACAAGATCGAGATCCATATTCAAGTAATAGGCGCCCACCTGCCAGCGAGAACGCTCACCCGCACCTGAAAAACGCAACTCTTGGGACCACTGGCTGAAGGGGTCAACTGTGTTTTGGAAATCAATCGCAGAAATACCCAGACCGTCGCCATCTTCGAGGTAATCTTTTTCCATGCTGGTGTAATTGGTGATGGAAACCATTTCAATCTCATCGGTAACATCCCAGCTGAGTTTACTCGTGATACTCAACACTTCCCGCTCAAAATACCCTTCTGTATTGTTGTAATGTTCATCGGACTTTCCGGTTAGCGGCGAGTCACTAATAATGTCAGTACCCAAGCCCGTGGTCGGGTCTCCGCCGGTGTCTAGAAAGACGTAACCGCCGGTGGCAACATCATTATCTTCCGTATATTTAACCGTTAAATCCAGCTGAGCGTTTTCACTTAAATCAAATTGAAAACCTGCGCGCAAAGCGTATCCGTTTGACCCTTGCAGGTCGCGAGCGGCTTTACCCGAGTTACCGATGGCTCCATCAGTGATCACATACAGTGGACTTGGGCCGTCTTGAGACTCAATATAGCCGTCGGATTCCTCCCAGCGCATTGAAATGCGATAGCGCGCCGAATCAGACATTGAGCCGCCCATCGCACCCTCAATGCTTCGTTTGTTATATTCCGCATTGGTCGCCTCCAGGTAGCCGTTCAACTCTTCCTCGTCTGCCGGACGGCTCAAATAGTGAATCAAGCCGCCCGTAGCATTTCTTCCAAACAGCGTGCCTTGAGGCCCGCGCAATACTTCAACTCGCTTGACGTCAAATAACTGCCCGCTGATCGCGTTCATGCTGCCGATGTAAACATCATCACTGTAAACCGCGATGGGTGCTTCCAGGTTATCGGTGAAGTTGTTTTGCGATATGCCCCGCAGATTGAAGGTGGTCAAGGTTGGAGACCATGAATTCACCTGTAAACCAGGAACCTGCTGAGTAATGTCCGTGGTACTGGTAACACCCAGCGCCTTCATTTGATCACCGGAGAAGGCAGATACAGAGATACCAACATCCTGAACGCTCTGCTCTCGTTTTTGAGCGGTAATGACGATTTCTTCCAATACATCAGCCTGAATTTCCATAACAGGCAGTAATAGCGATCCGGCTACTATCGTTCGAACGGCTTGGGCAAGCACAGCTTTATCGCTGCTTAAGTTCTTCAAAGACATTTCTCTCTCCTGACTCACTTCAAATTTTGGTGGTTATTTTGATTTTTTCCACCGCTAGCTGGTTAGTTAATTTTTATGCATCCAGCAAAACAAAAATTACACGTCCTTCAACTGACTGACTATCATCTAAAAAGATGAAATATGCTTAACACGTTAAATTGACAGGTCGCCTGAATAAAAAAAACCCCTCTTATTCACATTGGGAGGGGTTGAGAGGAGTGCTTGTGTGATCTAATAAGACCCTCTACTTAAGGTTGGTTCTTGAGTTAGTAGCCACTCACCCAGTCTGGCAATATCACATTGTTGGTGCTGGCATATCGCTCCCAACCGTCCAACATTACCTTCAGTTCTTCAGGGCGTATGTTCGACAGGTCCTGTTGCTCTCCGGGGTCTTCCCTTAGATTGTAGAGCTGCCAGGAGCCATTTCCGTAGGGCACCGGCAAGTGCACGATCTTCCAATCACCTCGCCGATAGGCGCGTTTGCCCATCAACTCCCAGCCAGCCTCTACCGGCACTGAATGGACGGCTTGTTTATTCAACAGAGAACGACCGCCGGGCGGTAAAATATCTCGCCCTAAAAAGGGGCTTGTTGGGGTTTCGACGCCTGCCAAATCCAACAGGGTTGGCATCACATCTTGCACCGTTGAAAACCGTTTATGCAGCGATTGTTTGAAGGGTTTTTGCGGGTAGTGGATAAAGGCAGGGGCTTTTATTCCCCCCTCAGTACTCATGCCTTTGTATAGCCGGCCAGGCCCAACACTGGCACGGGCCCAGTTAGGCCCAGCCAGTAAATAAGAGTCTGCAGCGCCCATATTCTCGTAGTGGTTGTTGCAGCAACTTTCAACCCAAGGGCCGAGTTCCGTCAAACCCTGGGCGATATCGTGACCTTCTGCGCCATTGTCCGACATAAAAAAGATCACCGTATTATCAAATTGCCCTATCGCCTTTAAGTGCTCAATCAAACGACCGACATAGACATCCACGTCATCTAACATGGCGGCGTATATTTCCATCGTACGCGCTTCTCGTTTGCGCTGATCGGCATTGACCTCGGACCAGGCCAGCTCACCTTCGAGACGAGACCCAACCCGGCTATCCGCCGGAACTACACCTTTTGCAATAGCGCCATTAATACGCTGCTGATGTAGCTGGTCATACCCCTCGGAGTAACGCCCTCGGTATTTGGCGATCGATGACGCAGGTGCTTGCAAGGGCCAGTGCACCGCGGTGTAAGCCAAGTAGGCAAAGAAAGGTTTATCTTCCCCCGAGCCAATGTAAGCCATCATTTTTTCGGTATAAAATTGAGTGGAGTAGAAATTCTCCGGCAAGCTGACCAATTGACCGTTCTCACGATACTTGGCAGTACCACCAAACAAACCCAAGTCGTCGAAATGCCCTCCACCACCATTAAGTAAAACATATGACCTGTCAAAACCCCGGGCAGCGGGACTATTGGACTCATCGAGCCCCAGATGCCACTTGCCCGCCATGTATGTGTTGTAGCCTGCATTTTTAAGCACTTCCGCCAAGCTGGCCGCCCGGGTATTCAGGTGTCCCTCATAACCCACTTGTCCCTTTTGGTTAGGCGACAGCTCTTCATGCATATTGCCAAGCCCTACCAAGTGGTGGTCAGTGCCCGTTAATAACATGGCTCTGGTGGGTGAGCAGGTGGATGCAGTATAGAAATTGGTAAGACGAGTGCCCTTGTAGGCCAAGGCATCCAGATTGGGGGTTTCGATTTCACCGCCGAAGCTGCCAAGGTCCGTGTAACCCACGTCATCGACAACGATCAACAGAATATTGGGAGGCCTAACTGTGGCACCCTCAGAATGTGCGACACCACAAAAAAAGACAAATAAAACGAACAGTAATACCCTTGGCATATAATTTCGCTCATAGGCTTGTTTGAGGATCGCTGAGTGTACCCCGCTTTTTAAAGTGTCTGATATCCTCTGAATTGATGAGGTAAAAAAAACGGGTGTGCGCAGTCCGTTTTGGGCAGTTGCCAAAACGGCAGATTAAGAGGCGTTCGAATTCACTTCGGTCAGTTCATTCAACAATTCGTATAACGTCGCCAGTCTCTCTGGGCACATACGTTGTTGGATTTCGCTATATTTCTTCTCCACGGGGCCACCAATTTTATCGTGCAGCTTGTTGCCCTTAGCGGAAAGTTTGAGAATCGTCTCGCGTTGATCGTCGGGAGAGACCAGCCGACTGACAATCCCGTCGGCAAGCAATCGACTGATAATTCGGGACAGGCTTGGGCTGAGTATACTGCTCGCCTTGGCGAGATCTTGCGCATTGCTCTCACCCATTTCAAACAGGGCGCGAATAACCCGCCACTGCTGTTCGGTGACGTTATTACTTTTGAGGATAGGCCGGAAGCTCTCCATGGTTGCCTCGCGTGCACGCAATAGAAGCATCGGTAGTGAATCACTGAACTTTCGCAATGGTTAAAGCCTTTCTAAGAAGAACCGGGCCCTCAGTATACTTAACATCGCAAGTAATATACAACTGCCAAATTCACGCGTTAGTTTAACACCCCCAATACCCCTCCCCTGATGATCAGCACAAGTGAGCACCACTAGAAGTGCCCACGCCGTGATTAATATGTTTACCTAAGGTTTATTGAGCTCATTAATCGCTTGATAAGTCGCCACCATCATCTCTCTTCGATAGGGCCAGGGTGAACCCATGAGCTGCATCATGCCGATGGCAATCAAGTCTTCCTCCGGGTCAATCCAGAACAATGTGCCCGCGGCACCCCCCCAATAATAAGCCCCCTCTGACGACATGACGCCAGACAGCGCCGGGTCAGTCCATACACCAAAACCCAAGCCAAATCCTGTGCCCTTAAACGTAGTGCTCAGATTGGTTCCCGGCGCTTCGCCAGACCCCGTGGCTTTAACCGTGGCCGGCAAATGATTCATTGACATATAAGCAATGGTCTTCGGGCTCAGAATTCTCGCTTTATTTAAGATGCCGCCCCTTCTCAACATTTCGGCAAACTTCATGTAGTCACCGATTGTTGACACCAATCCACCTCCCCCAGAAAAAAGAGTACGGCCGGTGAACTGGTTAATCGAATTTTGCTCACCCATCGCCCCCAGTTTTTTCTCTTTTGGGTTCCAGTAATGATTCGTGGTGAAGCGGGCAAGTTTTTCAGCGGGCACATTAAAGAAAGTGTCACTCATGCCCAGTGGATCAAAAATTCTCTCCTGCAAAAATTCATCGTAGGGCTGACCACTGATTTTTTCGGCCACGGCACCCAGCACATCTGATGCCACACTGTAATTCCAGCGTTCACCCGGTTCAAACAACAGGGGAATATCTGTTAACTTGTCGATAAATTCATCCAGATCTTTTACTTCGTTCAGTTTTTCTTTTTGATAACGCTCATCAACCGGGTTCTTTTTGTGGAAGCCGTAAGTCAAACCAGAGGTATGTGTCAGTAACTGATGCATCGTAATCTGGGTTTTCGCGTCTTCAACATGATCCCCCTTCCACACCGTCATTTTTTCAAATTGGGGCAGAAATTTCGAAACGGGATCACTCAGTTGAAAAGCCCCCTCTTCGTACAACATCATTAATGCAACCGCCGTGATCGGCTTGGTCATGGAATAGATTCGAAACAGCGTATCCTCTTTCAGAGGCGTTTCATCATTTACGCCAAAAACACCCTCAGCATTCAGGTGAACCACTTTGCCGTGTCGAGCAACCATGGTCATCACGCCCGCCAATTTGCCCTCTTCAACATATTTGCGATTCAAAGTGCCCAATCGATCCAATCGCTCGCTCGACATGCCCACTTTTTCGGCTTTAACGCTTTTCAGACTTTCAGCTTGTGTTGGCAAAGAACACAAGGCCGCTATTAACGCCAGAGATAGAAATCTATTCATCGTTCTTATCAAAACAAGCACTCCTGTTGAATCGCTTAGGTTGGTTGATTACGCAATAGCCTAAAACAAGGCAGCCCGCCCGTCAATCATACTGACCGAAGCATCAACAAGACAAATTATATCAACTATATAATAAAAGAAACTGCAAGCCATTGAATTAAAAGAATAAAATTGAATAAAGTGAAACTGCTAGCTATTACAACACCCATAGGGCACTAATATAGATTGTTTAGATTATTTATTTTTCACTCTTATTGTAAATTTATACAATAAGGCTTAAGCTGGCGCCATCGAGCACTGAACCACTTAATGAGGCGGGCACTATGGATTTGGGATTGAAAGGTAAGCGGGCAATTGTGACGGGTGGCAGCAAAGGAATAGGCAAAGCCATTCTGAACAAGCTAGTTGCCGAAGGGGCCTCAGTGGCCACCTGCTCCAGAGGAGCCGCCGCCCTGAACGACGCGCTTGGAGAATGGAGAAGCCAGGGCGCGCAAGCCTATGGCGAAGCCATCGATGTTACAGACGCAGAGGCCTATGAAAACTGGCTTAAACGCTCCGCAGAGCAACTGGGTGGCGTAGACATATTTATCAGTAATGTTTCTACACGCATTCAGTCCCAGGGTGAGCAGCGCTGGCTCGACACCTTTGAGGTTGACTTCATGCAACATGTCCGTGCAACTGAACTGGCGATACCCTATTTAAAACAAGGCAACTCACCCGCACTGGTTTTTATTTCGACCATCGCCTCTGTGATGGCCAACATTGTGCCAATGGAACGGGAGTATGGTGCGATGAAAGCCGCGCTAAACGCCTACGCCTCACAGCTGGCGCACCGACTTGCCGAAGATGGCATTCGCTCTAATTATGTCACACCCGGGCCCATCAACTTCGAAGGAGGTTTTTGGTCAAATGTGCAAAAAGCAGACCCCACACTGTTCGAGCGCGCCAGCCAAATTTCTGCCCTGCAGCGCCACGGCACACCAGAGGAGGTGGCCAATGCCGTGGTGTTTCTGGCGAGCCCGGCAGCCTCATACATTACCGGTGCCAATCTTCGCGTTGACGGCGGAGCCCTGAAAAACACGCACTACTAAACTTGCGCTCCAGAGTAGTTTGTCACCTTGCAACGAGGTGGCAAACAACGGCTAAACCCGGAGCCCTCGGGCCGATTATTGTAAACCCTTGCAATTTCCTTCCCCAGCCTTACTATGGCGGATAAGCCCACATTCGAAGTATTGCAATCTATTATGAGCAAAGATAAAAAATCCAGAACACGCCTCTCACCAGAAGTGAGAAAGGACTTGATTCTGGATCATGCGGCGACCGTTATTGCATCTGAGGGCGTATCCGGCCTGAGTATGGACCGACTAGCCAAAGAGGCTGGCATCAGCAAGTCACTGGTCTACGCCTATTACCCCAGCATGAAGGGTTTATTGCAAACGTTATTGCAAAGGGAGTACAAACGCTTGCGGCACCTGCAAATAGAAGCCGCCGACTCCGCAGACACCTGGGAGCAACTCGTTCGCCGAGTCACGTCAACATACCTGCTGTACATAGAAGAACGAGGTTTGATCCTCGACCGGCTGGCGGCAGAGCCCACGCTGTCAGATCACGGCGACCCCACAGAATACAGCCGAGAACAGTCCGTAAGTTTTCTGGCCGGCATTGTCTGCGAGAACTTTGGCATTGACATGAGTGTCGCCCTGCCTGCAATGGACATCTCATTTGGCATGCCCGCGGCCGCCGGCCACTACCTCACGCGTCACGATGTCAGTCGTCAAACCATTGAGGACATTACCGTAGTCATGATGATTGGCAGTGTTGAGGCCATTTCACAAAAGTACAGCACATCACTAAAACCCCTGATCAAACCTTCTGCCAAAGAAACTCCCTGAGCGTCTCACACACCCAATAAACTTAGGCTCAAGACGGTAAACCCCAGCCCCAGCAATTAGAGCGGCCACATCCCCACAGACAGGGGCACGCCGCCCGATCCACCCCTGTAATCCTGTAACCACGGCATCACTACCACTGCACAGGCACTACAATATAGCTACACCAGACCATCCTTATTGAACAAATGAACAATAACTATTGACGAATCGACCTCATCGGCGTACTTTACTGACAAATAGTGCAATAGCAGGAGAGTATGCAAGTGAACTTTAAAACCAATAATAAGCAATTGATTCCGTTGATAGCGACCTTACCTTTCAGTCTGTCTGTGATGGCGCAAGAAGTCAGTGAGGCATCGGCAGCGCAGAGTCTGGCGTTTGAAGGCCTTGAAGAAATTACAGTAACCGCACAAAAACGTGTATCAAACCTACAAGAAACTCCCATAGCCATCAGCGCCTTCAGTGGTTCAATGTTAGAGGATCAAGACATTGAGAATGCGGCAGACATTCAGTTTGCTGTTCCCAACTTAGTGGTTTCAAGAAACTCTGGTTACAGTGTTCGCGGTGTGGGCAATAACGCGGTGTCCTCCACTGCCGACCCAGGATTGGGTGTGCACGTGAATGGGGTTTATCTCACCGCGAGTGTGATTAACATTGAATATTACGATTTGGAAACCATTGAAGTTCTGCGCGGACCACAAGGCACTTTATTTGGCCGCAACACAACTGCGGGTGTCATCAACGCGGTAAGCAATAAACCGACCGAACTGTTCGAAGGCGGTCTCACCACAGACATTGGTAACTACAACGGCTTAAGAACAAACGGTTATCTCAACATCCCTTTGGGTGATAGCGTGGGTCAACGTTTTGCTTTCAGCACACTGGAGAGAGACGGCTACACAGAAAATGTATCTGAAGGTGCGGGTTTTAGCACTCTGGACGGTCGCGAGCAGTGGTCCTTGCGAAGCACAACAAGTTTCGACTTCAACGACAAAGCCAGTGGTTTTTTGTTCGCCCAGTATTCCAAAGAGAACAGTGACCGCGCGGCTGCCGTAGGTGTATTGTGTACCTCAGACCCGGTTCTGGGTTGTAACAATGATACGCTTTCCAACGAATTCCCGAACACTGACTTTACCGACGGCTCATTGGCTAATGGCGGCTTAGCCGGCTTGTTGGGCGCCCTGGGTTTTGGAACACGTTCGAATTATTACAATACCAATCTTGATGGCTCTGTTCGCACCAACCCAAGTGATCCGAGAAAAGTGAGAGTCGACTATCAGCCCTCAATGAAAGCTGAAGATTTATTAGTGTCGTTTGAGTTTAATTATGATTTGTCAGACGACCTGATATTCACGTCTGTAACGGCCTACCATGACCGAGACTTCCAAGCGCGCAATGACTTTGACAATGCCGATGGTGCAGATGCCCTGCTGACGCCGCAAACCTTGGTAATGCCAGACGGCAGATCTGCTGCCAGCACGCGCTGGAGCACCGTGCGAACGGATACCGCCGCAAGCGAACAAGTGAGTCAAGAATTTCGAATCGCCTCCTACATGGATGGTAACTTCAATTTCACTGCGGGGGCCTTTTACCTTTCCTACGAAGGTGAGTCTCTGGTGAATTTCTACTTGCCCGAGCTCACGGCAGTGACAAACTTCAAAGCGCTGCCAGATGAACTGGCGCCTTTCAGTTTCCAGTCGCCAGTCATCACAACTGACTCCTGGGCCGTGTTCAGTGAAGGTTATTATGATTTCAGTGATGAGCTGAGTTTGACGCTGGGTTTGAGATATTCCAAAGAAGAAAAAGAAGTGAAAACACGAACCATTTCTCCTCTGGACATTTATCCGTTTGCACCCGGCTCTTACCTCACCAGCGACTTTGACCTGGAAAGCACCTGGAGAACGGGTGATGGCTCATGGTCAGAGATGACAGGAAAGATCGGCCTGAGTTATACCCCTGATCTCGAGCTAACAGAAGATACGCTGATTTTTGGTAGTTTGTCTCGTGGTTATAAGGGAGGCGGAATAAACCCCGGTGCCAGCGACTCCTCTTTCCCAACCTTCGAGCCGGAGTACATTAACGCTTTGGAAGTGGGCACTAAAAATA
Organism: uncultured Cellvibrionales bacterium; assembly: GCA_913020395.1. Taxonomy (GTDB): domain Bacteria; phylum Pseudomonadota; class Gammaproteobacteria; order Pseudomonadales; family Cellvibrionaceae; genus CAJWCA01. The sequence goes on from CAJWCA010000046.1 coordinate 19,700, forward strand.
CTTTTGCCAACCGTACTTTTCAGGCCAACGTGACGGCCTTCATCTATCAATATGATGGTTTACAGGTTGGCGGTATTCTTGGAGATGGAACAACCTTCAATACCAACGTTGATGCCGATGTTAAAGGGGCTGAATTTGAATTCCTGGCCATGCCGGTCGACGGGCTTCGCTTAAGTTTGAATGTCTCCTTGCTGGACTCGGAAATTAACGAGGACTTTTTCACCTCACCCGACATCTCGGCGCCATCAGGATCCGACCCGGTTAACTTGAAGGGTAAAACCCTGATGTTCTCACCTGAAAAGTCCGTTCAGTTTGGTGTGCAATACTCCCACACCGTCGCAGACAGCTGGGAAGTCACTTATCGCGCACAAACCTATTGGCAGGACGAATTCTTTAGTCGACTCTACAATATCCCAACAGACAAACAGGATGCGTGGAAGCAAACTGATGTGAGTGTTAGCTTCAGGGATTTAGATGACGTGTGGGAAATTGAAGGTTACGTTAAAAACGTTGCCGACGACGCGTCGAGAACCGGCCTGGGTGTGGACAATTCATTGGTGGGCCGCTATCGCGTTCCCCAGTACCTCGAACCACGCACCTATGGCGTTCGACTCTCATATAGATTTCAATAATCTATTGTATGCACACCTGAGTTTTTCCTAGCCAGAAAGAAAACCAGCGAGAATTCATTCGCTGGTTTTCTTTTGTGAGCAAGCTAAACTCTACGGCTTGCAAGCCAAGAGCAACGGCAGTAAATTCTCTACTACCCTTACGAATTAATAACTGAGACACCCTAAATGCACTGGAAGAAAGCCTTAGCGGGTTTACTATTTTTGGGAATTGCCACACCAGCCACATTGTATTTTGGTTCTTTGGATTGGACACGCTCCCACAGCACGTATGTTGACAGCTTGCCTCTTCTGTCGAAAGAAGACAATCAAGGCGAGTTCAGAATCAAAGCCGCAGGTTTTGAATTTCGGGCTCGGGTCGCCGGACTTCACAATAAAGGCGACAA
>CAJWCA010000047.1 GCA_913020395.1 uncultured Cellvibrionales bacterium
GACGTCTCGGTGGCGAATAGCGGGTCCCGGAGGGCGTTACCCACCTCTGGTCGCCACCATGCTCGACCGAGTCACCAAGTAGAACTCTACTATCATTGAGATATCTGCTGTAAAAAGGGTTTGATCAATTTCAAAAAATCTTACGCCCCATAAACGGGACCATTTGTTTGATTCCATAGGGACTCGCTAAAGGATTGCATCGATTGTGTGCGGCCCTCGCTGAGCCAGCGGGCGATGGCGCTGGCGACGTCGGGGTAGTCCATTTTTACGGGGTCGGGTGATTGGGATAACCAGCTGTCGAGAGAGCTTAGGGTGATGTGATCTTCTACCCTGGCGAGGCCGAGTTGTTCCAGGGCGGCGCCGTTGGAGTGTTGCTCCATTTGACCGTGTACCGGTTTGCAGAGAATGCGTTTGCCGAGTTGCAAAGCCTCGCTGATGAGTTCAAAGCCGCTGTTGCACAAAACCCAGCTGGCTTCGGCGAGGTCGTGTTTAAAACCCTCGCGGGAAAAACCGCGGGTGTGGCAGTTGCCAAAACGTTGGTTCTGAACGTTTGGTGCATAGACGTAGAAGTGATAGTCGGGAAAATGTTGAAGCAAGTCTAACAAGTGATGGGTGTTTTCGAAGGGCAGGTAGACCAGCACTTTGTTTTCGACCTGTTGATTGCTGGTGCAGTGCTCTAGGTCGACAATGGGCGGTAGAATGGTTTGGTCAAAATGATGCCAGTGTAAACCCAGGCCCTTTGGCATGGGGGCGAAATTCTTCATGAGCGAGCGGGTGATCGGGTTGCTGCCCTTGATCGGAATCGAGTGGTTGAAAGCATATTGATGACCGATGCCCAAGCCCGGTGTGTCGCTGCGACGCTGGGCCCAGGCTGTGACGGGTTCGTAGTCGCTTATGACCAGGTCGTAGGCGCTTAAGTCGAGTTCTCTGATGTCTTTCCATAATTGTATTGGTCTAATGTTGGTTAAGGTTCGTAGGGTGTCGATGCAGCCGTTTTGAGTGAAAAATGTCAAACCGGCGCAGCATTTGAAATGGCCAAACTCTTCCATGTCAAAGTAGTGTTCTCTGGGGCGGCCGGAAAAGAGCCAGTCCACTTCAATTTGGGGGTATTGGGCCAGGGCTTTGGCCATGGCGCGGGCGCGAGACAGGTGTCCGTTGCCGGTGCCCTGCACGCCATAAAGTATTTTCATGGTTTTAGTCACGTTAGTAGAAACTCAATTGATTGAATACTAAGAGTGCCGTTGAAACCCCGAGAGTGGCACCGGCGACGGTGTCCAGGGGGAAGTGTACGCCCAGCACGATGCGGGAGAGAGCAACAGATACACACCACAGGTAAGCGAAGGCCATGGCGCCACCCGGGAAAAACAACAGCAACGTTGTGACTGCAAAAAAGGAAGCAGAGGTGTGCCCGGAGGGAAAGCTGAATTCATCGCTGGCCTGGATGACGCTGTAAAATCCGGGTATCGCATTCGGCGGTCGACAGCGTTTGAAGTGTTTTTTGATCGCCAGGTAAAGTAATCGCTCAAGGCTGTAGCCCACTAATAAAGTAACAAAGAAGGGCCAGGCGATTGAGGGTTTGTAGAGTGCCACCAATAGAGGCAGAAGGGGGTAGAGCCATCCATCTGCGGTGAATGAAAAGCCCCTGGCTAGTCGCTGGCAGGCAATGACGGCGGGCATGTGGGTCACCCTCATGAAGGCGGCGACATCTGCCTGGTGCAATACGTTAAGTATGCGTAGATTTGCTCTATCCATAAGTGGATTTTGGGTATGTGGTATGACATTCGTGTTACGGTAGTATGACAGTTTGATTAAAATTCATGCGATCTGGGGCGGGTGACTCGCCGGTCGCGGGCCGGTTTTACCATCGCGCCTGAAACTAGTTATGATGACCACCACAGAATGCTGCTTTCGGAAATATAAAATTCAACGGATAGAGAGTCCCCAATGAAAAACCTTCTCCACTCTTTCTCAGTGTTGGCCGTGTATTGTGTTTCTTGTTTCTCGTCCGCGATGCCAACTGAAACGAGCCATGAAGACAAAGCTCAAACCTTGTTTAAAGACTATTTGTCCGCGTATGAGCAGTTGGAGATACCGGGCCTGAATTATGCCTATCTCGACAATTTGAAAGCATTGGGAACGGTCGAAGATCTCGACCGGCAACTGAGTGTGCTGAACGAATATAAATCAAAACTGGCAGGAGTCGACAAAGCGCGTTTGTCCCTGTGCTCCCGCCTTGAGCTGTCGAGAGCATCCAGTGATGTGGAGTTGGGCACGCAGCGGGCGTTGTTGGGATTACAGTATTTAAAAGGCAGAGTAGGGGAGCCTTCTGATAAGGGGCTCTACTCCGTTTATCAGGGGCGGGACTGGTATACCTATTTTCTGAAAGCGTATCTGGGCAGTGACATTTCCCCCGAGGAGCTGTATCAGTTTGGTCAGAAACAATTGGCCGCTGCCATCGGGCGTTATCGGGCGGTGCAAAAAGAGATGGGGTTTGCAGGTGACCTGGAAGGTTTTTTGAAACATCTTTCAACGACTCCTGAATTTGCTTCTTCAAATCACACTGAGATTTTAGCGAGTTATAAAAACAAACAACAGATTGTGCGCGGGAACATTGCTAAGCACTTTTATGTGAACGAGCCTATGCCGCTTGTTGCTATTCACAAATCTGATAAAGGCATGGCTTTTCCTGCGCCGGGTTGGGCGAGTGAAGAGGGTTTTTTCTACAACGTTTTTGCTGAGCAATATGACCTGCGACAAATGGATTGGTTGTTTCTCCACGAGGCCACTCCCGGGCACATTTTTCAGCGCCATATTGCCCAGCGTCAAAACCACTGTAACAGTGTATTGAGTGACAGATCTCCCTCCGCTTATACGGAAGGCTGGGCCGCCTATGTTGAAACCCTTGGCGAAGATCTCGGTCTCTATCAAACACCTCAAGAGAAACTGGGAGGCATTGAATGGGATATGATTCGTTCCGCGCGAGTGGTGTTGGACGTTGCCATTAATTATTACGGCTGGTCCAATGAAAAAGCCTTACAGTACTGGCAGGAAAACGTGATTGGGCAAGATGCTGTGGCAATGCGTGAAATCAACCGCATGCGCAATTGGCCCGCACAGGTGATCACCTACAAATATGGCGCCGCTACTTTTCTGCGAATGAAACAACAATACCTGGAAAACAAAAGTGATGCCGGCAGCGTTCGCGATTATCACGATCTGGCAATCGCCTATGGACCAATGCCACTGTCTTCATTTGAAGCGCTGGTTAACGACGCCAAAAACTGGAAATAAACATTTATGAACACCCCACAAGACGCACTGGAAAATTTGCAAGCCCGCTTGGGTAAAACAACCGACGAGGGCCGGCGTGAAGCCATCGATAAACGCCATGCCAAAGGTTATCGCAGTGCCCGGGAAAACCTGGCGTCTCTCTGTGACATTGAAAATTATACAGAGTATGGACAGCTGGCCGTTGCGGCTCAGAGGCAGCGACGGGATTATGAGGAGCTGCAAACAGCAACCGCCGCGGATGGAATTCTGACTGGAATTGCCCCGGTAAACCCGGAGCAACATGGTCGGCACAACAGCAAGACGGCATTGGTTATTAATGATTACACTGTGCTTGCCGGTACACAGGGTTATTTTCATCATAAAAAAATCGATCGCATCATCGAAGTTGCCGCTGCGCAAAACTTACCGGTTATTATGTTTACTGAAGGTGGGGGCGGGCGACCCGGAGATACCGATGCATCGACCCAAATAGCGGGGCTTAATGTCACCTCCTTTGCGGCCTGGGCAGGTCTCAGTGGCAAGGTGCCTCGCATTGCAGTCAACAACGGTTATTGTTTTGCCGGCAATGCTGCGTTGTTTGGCTGCGCCGACATCAAGATTGCAACTCAATCCTCCTGGATTGGCATGGCCGGTCCCGCCATGATTGAAGGGGGAGGTTTGGGTAGTTTTAAACCCACAGACATTGGTCCTATCGAGGTGCAAACCCGTAATGGTGTTGTTGATATTGTGGCCGATGACGAAACACATGCGTGTGAGCTAGCCCGTAAAGTGCTGTCCTGTTTTCAGGGCGATCTGCACCAGTGGGACGCGGGCGATCAAAACAGCTTGATTCAAGGTTTGCCAGACGACCGGCGTTACACCTACAAGATCCGATCTCTCATTGACATACTCGTAGATCAGAACAGTTTCATTGAGCTAAAACCCAATTATGGCTCCGCCATCATAACGGGTTTTGTCAGAATTGAAGGCAAAGCAATGGGGCTTCTGGCCAATGATTGTCGCGTGTTAGGGGGAGCCATTGACGCCGAGGCCGCCGACAAGGCCACCGCCTTCCTGCGGCTTTGTAACGCGCAGAACCTGCCCGTATTGGCTTTGGGTGATACACCGGGTTTCATGGTTGGCCCCGATAGTGAAAAAGAGGCCGCCGTGCGACATTTTTCAGAGCTGTTTATTGCCGGGGCGCAGTTGAGCACACCGTTGGTTACCATTTTTCTCCGCAAGGGTTATGGCCTGGGTGCGATGGCAATGGCCGGGGGCAGTTTTGCCAAGCCGAGTTATTGTGCGGCATGGCCCTCGGGCGAGTTTGGTGGCATGGGGCTCGAAGGCGCGGTAACACTAGGTTTTAAGAAAGAGTTGGAAAGTGAGCCAGACGACGATAAACGTCAGGCCCTGTTTGATACGCTGGTGGGAGAGGCCTATGAGCGAGGCAAGGCAACCGAGGCGGCAGCCCACTTGGAAATTGATGCGGTCATCGACCCCAAGGATACCCGCAAAACGATTGTAGCGGCGCTGGCTTAGGCGGGCGCTAGCCCCTATACTTATCAAACACTTGTTTGAATTTGACGGACAATATGGCTGACCTCGACAAAATTCGTAAACTTTGCAAGCTGATGATCAACGCTAACCCCGGGGATCACTTTTCGACGCTCGGCCTGCGTTTTGTACGTATCGAGCAGGGCAAGACCGTGGCCGAGCTGCCTTATAGTGAAGGTATTGTCGGGAACCCGGAAACGGGAGTGATTCACGGTGGCGCGCTCACGGCCCTGTTGGATTCATCCTGTGGCTTTGCCGCTGTGGCGGCGCTCGACGAGTTGTCCCTGTGCCCAACCATGGATTTAAGGGTTGACTATATGCGGCCCGCAGAGCCCCATAAGCCTGTCTACGCCATGGCGGAGGCCTATCGGGTCACGCGTCAGGTCGTATTCTGTAAGGGCGTGGCATACCAGGACGACATCGACAAACCTGTCGCCCTCTGTGTGGCGAACTTTACCCGCCTGGATCCGGAAATTAGCGCCGAAATGGCCAAGATGATTGAACCGTTTTTAGACGGGATGGAGTAATACCGTGAGTGCACTCTCTGACGTGATTGAAAAGGCCCGCGCCGACAAGACTCCCGATAAAGTCATCGAAGTCTTACCCTATGCCAGTCTACTGGGCATGGAGGCCAGTTATGAGACTAGGCCAGACGGCGAGAATTTGTTGTTGAAACTGCCGGCCAGTAAAAGCAATGTCGGCAACCCCACCTTGCCCGCCCTGCACGGCGGTGCCATAGGCGGATTTATGGAAATGTCGGCCAGTATTCACCTGCTGATGCAGTTGGAGACAATGAAGGTGCCCCGGGTAGTCGATTTTTCGATCGACTATGTGCGCGCCGGGCGACTGGAAGACGCCTGGGCGAGCTGTTCAGTGGTCCGCCAGGGCCGCAAACTGGTGAACGTAGCCATTCAAATGTGGCAAAGTGACCGGCAGGCACCTATCGCCACCGCAAGGGCCCATTTTTTGATCGATTAAAGGAATTCCCAGGGAATCGACAAAAGCCCTTGAAACCCCCTCCCTCAGCCCCAATCTCTATTTTCATCACGAAATAGACCTCGTCATATTCGATTCATGAACTTTCAGACAAACACCAGGAGTTAACGCATGACCGTTGATGCGCATAAAGAAACCAGAGGCTTTCAAACTGAAGCCAAACAATTGCTTCATTTGATGATTCACTCTTTGTATTCCAACAAGGAAATCTTTCTGCGGGAATTGGTCTCTAACGCCTCCGACGCCGCCGATAAACTGCGTTTCGAAGCCATTTCTAACGGTGATTTGTACGAAGGTGATGCGGAGCTGAAAATTCGCATTGAATTTGATAAAGACGCCAAGACCTTAACCATCAGCGACAACGGCATTGGCATGAGCCGTGACGAAGTGGTTGAGCACCTGGGCACCATTGCCAAGTCGGGTACTGCTGCTTTTATGCAAAATCTGAGTGGCGATGAGCAAAAAGACTCACAGTTGATCGGCCAGTTTGGTGTCGGTTTTTATTCGGCCTTTATCGTTGCTGAAAAAGTGGAAGTACTGAGCCGCCGTGCCGGCCTGTCGGCAGAAGAGGGTGTGCATTGGGAATGTGACGGTGAAGCTGAATACTCGGTTGAAACCACTACCAAAGAAAATCGCGGCACAACAGTGATCTTGCACCTCAAAAGTGAAGGCGAAGAATTTGCAGACGACTGGCGTTTGCGCACCATCATCAAAAAATACTCTGACCACATCGCCATTCCCGTCGAGATGGAAAAACAAGCGGTTCCCTCTGCAGAAGAGGCCGAAGGCGAAGAGAAAGCGGAAGAGGTCGACGCTGCACCAGAGTTTGAAACAATCAATGATGCAACTGCCCTGTGGACCCGTTCTCGCAGCGATGTGAAAGACGAGGAATACAAAGAGTTCTACAAACATATTTCACACGATTTCACTGACCCCATGAGCTGGAGTCACAACCGTGTTGAAGGTAAATTGGACTATACCAGCCTGTTATATATTCCTTCGAAGGCTCCCTTCGACATGTATAACCGCGAAGCGGCAAAGGGTTTGAAACTGTATGTTCAGCGCACCTTCATCATGGATGACGCCGAACAGTTCCTGCCGAGCTACCTGCGTTTCATCAAGGGTGTCGTAGATTCCAATGACTTGTCTCTGAACGTATCCAGAGAAATTTTACAAAATGACCCTAACATTGACTCCATGCGCAGTGCCCTGTCCAAGCGGGTATTGGACATGCTGGGCAAAATGGCAAAAAACAAAGCGGAAGAATATGCCGGGTTCTGGGCTGAGTTTGGTCAGGTATTGAAAGAAGGGCCGGCTGAAGACTTTGCCAACAAAGAGAAAATTGCCAAGTTATTCCGTTTTGCTACCACACACACCGATAAAGACGATCAGGACCAGTCTCTTGAAGATTACGTGGGTCGCATGCAGGAAGGTCAAAACAAGATTTATTACGTGGCCGCCGAAAACTACAACACCGCCAAAAACAGCCCGCACCTGGAGATCTTTCGCAAGAAGGGCATTGAAGTTTTGTTGATGAGCGACCGTGTGGATGAGTGGCTGATGGGCCACCTGATGGAATTTGATGGAAAATCATTCCAGGATGTGGGTAAAGGTGCACTCGACCTTGGCGAGATGGATACCGATGAAGACAAGCAGGCGCAAGAAGCGGTTGCCAAAGAAAATGAAGATTTGGTGAAACGTGTTAAAGACGTGATGAGTGAACAGGTTGAAGACGTGCGCATCACCACACGTTTGACCGAATCTCCCGCGTGTATCGTGGTGGGCGAGCAGGACATGGGTGCTCAGATGCGCCGCATTCTTGAGCAAGCCGGCCAGGCGCTGCCCAGCACCAAACCTATTTTTGAACTCAACCCTGAACACCCGCTGGTGAAAAGGTTGGATCAAGAGTCTGATGAAGATCGATTTGCCGATCTTTCCAGCGTGCTGTTTGATCAGGCCAGTTTGGCTGAAGGTGGGCAACTGGATGATCCTGCGGCCTATGTCACTCGATTGAACAAATTGTTGCTGGAGCTCAGCCACTAAGGCTCACACTTCAACGAATAACAAAAAGGCCAGATATTAGACCGTTAATATCTGGCCTTTTTTGTTATGCTGGTCCCTTATTGGTTTAACTGTTCTTACACATGTTGAACCCCAAGCCTTAGCTTTAGGAATGACCCCCAAACTTATGAGCGAAGCAAAATCCCCTGAAAAACGCCCCAGCGTCACTGTGCTGGGTGGAGGTAGTTTCGGAACCGCCATTGCCAATATCATTGCCAGCAATGGTCATCACACCTATTTGTGGATGCGCGACGAAGAGCGTGCCGTGCGCTGTCAGGCATCAAGAGAAAACGCTGAATACCTTCCCGGTTACAAACTAGACTCAAATCTGGTGGCTACATCGAACCTGACCCAGGCGGTGGCCGACAGCGATGTGGTCTTTATTTCTGTGCCCAGTAGTTCGTTTCGCGACGTCACCCGGCGGGTTGCACCCTATCTCCGGAAAGACGTGGTGGTGGTGAGCACCACCAAAGGCATCGAGGTGGGCAGTTTTGATTTGATGAGTCAAATTCTGGAGCAGGAGTTGCCGGGCACACACATTGGGGTGGTTAGCGGCCCCAATTTTGCCAAGGAAATTGTTCAAAAACAGTTAACGGGCACCGTTGTGGCCAGTGATGATCCATTGGTCGTGCAACGCATTCAGACTATTTTGAGCTCCGACACGTTCCGGGTCTACGCCAACAGTGATCGTTACGGCGTGGAGCTGGGTGGTGCGCTGAAAAATATCTATGCCATAATTACCGGTATGGCGGCAGCCTACGGTGTAGGGGCCAACAGCCAGGCGATGGTGCTCACTCGCAGCCTCGCTGAAATGGGGCGCTTTGCCAATACGCTTGGCGCCGACCCAATGACCTTTCTGGGGTTGGCGGGCGTGGGAGATTTGATTTTAACTTGCACCTCCGATTTAAGTCGTAACTATCGCGTGGGTTATGGTGTAGGCTCCGGCAAAGACCTGGAAACGGTTGTGGCGGAATTGGGCCAGGTGGCGGAAGGTGTTAACACCGTCAAAATGGTCCGGGAAAAAGCGGCAGAGCTGGGTGTTTATATGCCTTTAGCCTGCGGATTATATGCCGTGTTATTTGAGAACAAAGGCATTGAAGAAATTGTCAGTGGTTTAATGGGTGGCGAGCAAACCAGTGACGTTGAATACAGTGGAAGGGCTTGAATGAAACTTTTTATTCTTCGCCACGGCGAAGCTGAAGCGATGATGTCCAGAGACGAAGAGCGTCAACTCACCGACCGGGGGCGGGCAGATGTGGATCGAGTGATTGCGTCTCGAGCCCAGGAGCTGAGTGTTGTTGAGCGCGTGTTGGTGAGCCCTTATATTCGAGCTCAACAAACAGCCGACATTGTTGAAAAACACTTGGAGGGTACTCCGCGCCATACCACACCTTATTTGGTGCCTGAATCCAACCCTATTGAACTCATTCGATGGTTGTCTACTCAGTGTTTTGGCGATCTGGAATTGAACGCAATTTTGCTGGTCAGTCATCAGCCCCTGGTTGGCACACTGGTCAATGAACTGAGTGGCGACCCCATGGGAATGCACTCTATGGGAACGGCCAATCTGGCGTCGTTGGACGCTGAAGTGCTGGCCTACGGACTGGCCGAATTAAACTGGCTGGTGCGACCCGGCGACCTGGCCTAGACGGCACAGTGTTTTAAATAAAAGGGAATTCATGCCTACACAAGCAACATTTGAATTAAGCAATATCACCCTGCAGGCACAAGTGTGGGGTGAGCCCGGACAGACCCCGGTATTAGCACTGCACGGATGGCTGGACAATAGCGCCAGTTTCGAACGGCTGGCAGAGCAGTTAAACAATGTGCATTTAGTGGCCCTGGATCTGGCGGGACACGGTCAGAGTGATCATCGAACACCGGGAACGCCTTACAATATTTGGGAAGACGTGGCCGACATCTTTGCGGTGGCCGATCAGTTGGGCTGGAAAACATTTTCACTCATGGGGCACTCCCGGGGTGCCATTATCAGCACACTGTCTGCAGGCACCTTTCCCGATCGCATTGGGGGTTTAATGTTGATCGACGGTGTTTTGCCCATGTTTATTAAGGCCAGTGACGCGCCTTCTCAGCTGGCTCAATCTATCAATGAAACCCGATTGTTTAGCCAAAAACAGCTGCGTGTATTTGAATCGCTGGAAAGCGCTTGTAATGCCCGTCGGCGAGGGCGTTTTCGCCTGAGCCAGGACGCGGCGTCACGGCTCACTGCGCGCGGTGTTAAAACCGTTGACGGTGGTTTGTCCTGGAGCAGCGACAGCCGGCTGATGGCCGCCTCGGCGTTCAAGTTGACACGCGAGCACGGGCTGGCATTTTGCCGGGCCATTAAAGCCAAGGCCGCAATGGTTGTGGCGGTCAATGACTCGTCTTTTGCTCAGCACTACCTGGATTTAATCGAGGATGTTTACCCTCTCTTACCGGTTGAAAAAATTGAAGGCACCCATCACCTTCACATGGAAGAAGAATCGGCCCAGGTCGCTTCGATTTTCAATCAGCTACTGGATCAGTTGCCTAACGTTGAAGGATGCCCCACATGAAAAAATACGCGCTTGCCGGTTTGTTTTGCTTGGGGTGTTTTATCAACGCCGCAGCACTGGCTGTTGATCTACAGGATTTTTCTCAGACTGAAGTGCGTGTCGAAAATACCTCCGATGTTAGCGACTACCGCCTGGCGTTGGGTTCACTCAAAAAAATTAATGGTCAGTGGCAAACGGAAACAGAATTGCGCCTCGACGGTCAACTGGAAAGAAAAACCTTGCAGGTAACGGGTGGCCACAGTGCGGCAGAGGCATTCGACCATTATATTCAGCAATTAAACGAGCAGGCCAATGCGCGTGAGTTATTTCGTTGTCAGGCCCTGAAATGTGGGCCCAGTAGCAGTTGGGCGAATATTCAGTTCAAATTAAAGGAGCTTTACGGGCTCGACAAATATCAACAATACAGTGTCTGGACATTGGATCAGAAGCAGTACTTAACCCTCTATGCTGTAAGGCGGGGTAATAAACGAGTATACGTACACCTAGAGGCAATAACAGTCTCCGGAGAGAATCTAGCGGATGTACCCAGCACACCCGTCACGATTCTGCGAGCGCTGTCTGAAGAGGGCTTTTACGTTTTGCCTCCGATGTCATCGCAAACTGCCGGGGAGGGTCTGACTGACAGCCCACACATTCAGTCTCTGGTCACGGCTTTGCAGCGTCAGCGTTTAATGAAGGTGACCATTGTTGCCCATAATGCAGAGGCCGCCACAAAAACACTGCGCCTCGAGCGTTCGGTATCGCGCGCGACGGAAATCAAAACAGCCCTGATGGAAGCAGGCATTGCCGAAAATCGCCTGGATGTTTTTGGTGCGGGTGGTTTTGCACCCAGCGCCACTCGAGGAGTGGCGGGGAGCGTTGTGCTGGTCAAAGACTAGTGGGTAGAAACTAGGAGGCGATAAGAGACAGGAACTCAGCCCGAGTAGACTGGTTGTTTCTGAATGACCCCAACATGGAAGAGGTTTTCATCGAGGAATTTTGTTTCTCAACGCCGCGCATCATCATGCACATGTGTTTAGCTTCAACAATCACACCTACGCCCGCAGCACCGGTGACTTGCTGCAGCGTTTCTGCGATTTGCACGGTCAGCTGTTCCTGAATTTGCAGGCGGCGTGCAAACATATCAACAATGCGTGCAATCTTGGACAGGCCGATCACCTTGCCCGTAGGTATATAAGCGACATGGGCCTTGCCGATGAAGGGCAGCATGTGGTGTTCGCACATTGAATAAAGCTCAATGTCTTTCACAATAATCATTTCGCTGGAGTCAGAGGGGAACAGGGCGCCGTTGACCACTTCGTCCACGCTCTGCTCGTAACCGCGGGTCAGGAACGACATCGCTTTAGCGGCCCGCTCCGGGGTATCCACAAGGCCGGGGCGACTGGTGTCTTCACCAATGGCGTTGAGTATTTGGGCAAATTGTTCTTTCATGCTCTGAATCCACTAATAATTAAGCGGCCATTGTCCTCAAGGGAGGCGAATTCGTCAACGGCTTTGCCGGTGTGTAAGGGTGTTTTTGCACGCGGCGTGCGATTTACGACAAGTAGCAGTACAATATGCGCCAAATTTTGAGGAATGACTTGTGATAGAAAGACGGGAAACACTGGAATCGGAGTTGATCAGCGTACGCGATTACATTCGCTGGGGCGCGAGTCGCTTCAATCAGGCCAAGTTATTTATGGGGCATGGCACAGACAGTGCCTGGGATGAGGCTGTGCAGCTGGTATTGCACAGTTTGCATCTGCCCAGAGACATGGGCCCAGAGATTCTGGATGCCCGCCTGAGCCTGTGTGAACGCAAAGAGGTGCTGGCCCAGCTGGAGCGTCGAATCCAAGAGCGCATTCCCGCCGCATACATTACGGGGGAGGCCTGGTTCTCGGGGCTACCTTTCAATGTCGATAGCAGGGTGTTAGTGCCTCGCTCACCCATTGCTGAGCTGATCGAGCAGGGTTTTGAGCCCTGGTTGAAAGAAGAGCCTGCGCGTATATTGGATCTCTGTACTGGCAGTGGCTGCATTGGTATCGCCTGTGCCCTGACTTTTCCAAGCAGCCAGGTAGACCTCAGCGATATTTCTGAAGACGCTCTGGCGGTCGCCCAGAGTAATATCGAACGCCACGGAGTCGACGATCAGGTTGCCACGGTGCACTCCGATTTGTTTGCCGGGCTCAAGGGCGAGAAATATGACCTGATTGTCAGCAATCCGCCTTACGTCAATGAAGATGATCTGGCGTCGATGCCGGCGGAATATCACGCAGAGCCAGCCATTGGTTTGGGCTCCGGAAAAGACGGGCTGGATTTCACCCGTCGTTTGTTGGCCGAGGCACAGTCTCACCTGACCGACGATGGTGTGCTGCTGGTTGAAGTGGGCAACAGTTGGGCCGCTCTGGATGATCAGTTTCCACTGCTGCCGTTCACATGGCTGGAGTTCGAGCGCGGCGGGCACGGTGTCTTTGTCTTGACCGCCGAGCAGCTTCGAGGCCAGATGCGGCAACATCATTAAACAAATATCGGTATAATCAACGGTCGGCCGAAAATGCCGATGGATGCGACATTACATAATTTTGAGTTAAGAGTGGTCTATGTCAGGTAATAGTTTTGGCAAGCTGTTTACAGTGAGCACGTTTGGTGAAAGTCACGGAGTGGCCCTCGGGTGTGTGGTTGATGGTTGCCCCCCGGGTCTGGAAATCAGTGAGGCGGATCTGCAAGACGACCTGGATCGCCGCAAACCCGGCCAGTCCCGCTACACCACCCAGCGTCGTGAAGCAGACCAGGTGAAAATATTGTCAGGGGTGTTCGAAGGTAAAACCACGGGCACACCCATTGGTTTGTTGATTGAAAATACGGACCAGCGCTCAAAAGATTATTCTAATATCAAAGATCAATATCGTCCGGGCCATGCCGATTATTCCTATATGCAGAAATACGGCTTTAGGGATTACCGTGGCGGCGGAAGATCATCGGCTCGGGAAACTGCGATGCGTGTGGCGGCCGGAGCTATTGCCAAAAAATACTTGTTGGAACATGCCGGCATATTAATCCGGGGTTACCTGTCTCAGTTGGGGCCCATCGAGGCCGAGACTGTCGATTGGAATGAAATTCACAACAATCCTTTTTTCTGTCCCGACGCCAGCAAGGTGCCCGAGATGGAGGATTATATGAAGGCGTTGAACAAAGAAGGTAACTCTGTCGGAGCCAAAATTACCGTGGTGGCCAGTGGCATGATCCCGGGTTTAGGTGAACCAATCTTCGATCGCCTGGATGCCGATGTCGCCCACGCCATGATGAGCATTAACGCGGTAAAAGGTGTAGAAATCGGAGCCGGCTTCGATTGCATTACTCAAAAAGGCACTGAGCACCGGGATGAAATTCTGCCCGAAGGTTTTCTCTCCAATCACGCCGGCGGTATTCTTGGTGGCATCTCAACCGGGCAGGATTTGATTGCAAACATAGCACTCAAACCCACCTCCAGTTTACACATTCCCGGGCGCAGTGTTGATGTCAACGGCAACCCTGTTGAGGTGGTGACAAAAGGGCGTCACGATCCCTGTGTGGGAATTCGGGCGACACCCATTGCCGAGGCAATGCTGGCCATGGTCATTATGGATCACGTGATGCGGCATCGCGCTCAGAATGGCGCACTGCAACATAATATTCCTGTGATACCGGGCAGTGCGTAAGCACTTGATGTCTTGACACACTCCTCATTGAATACCTCTGCAAACGCCATTCCCTATTGGCGTTTGTCGGCATTTTATGCCTTCTATTTCAGTATTGTAGGTGCCCTGATTCCCTATCTGGGTTTGTATCTGCAGTCGTTGCAATACTCCGCCAAAGAGATTGGTTTTATCGCCGCCATATTGATGGCAACCAAAATTGTAGCGCCCAGTTTGTGGGGTTGGTTGGGAGATGCCACCGGCAAACGCCTGGGTGTTATCCGCCTGGGTTGTTTATTGGCGGCCGTGAGTTTTGCGGGCATCTATGTTGATCAGCGTTTTTTCTGGCTGGCCTGGGTGTTTGGTTTTTACACCTTTTTCTGGAATGCGGTGTTGCCACAATTTGAAGTGATCACACTTGATCACCTGGGCGACAAACCACAGCATTACAGCAAGGTGCGAGTTTGGGGTTCTCTGGGTTTTGTCTCGGTTGTGATGGGGCTGGGCTGGATGTTCGACTTCATTGATATCGCTTATTTGCCGCACATTGTTTTGGGTTTTTCTGTTCTGGTTTATCTTTCGAGTTTAACAATCAAAGAGGCCGTGCATCGAGAGCTTGAACACACACCCTTGGGTTTTAGAGAAATTCTGCGTAAACCGGCGGTCTATTCATTTTTAATTGCGTCGTTTTTACTGCAGGTTAGTCACGGACCTTATTACGCATTTTATTCGCTCTACCTTGAATCCTATGGTTACAGTCGCACCTCCATTGGTGTGCTGTGGGCGCTGGGGGCCATTGCCGAGGTGGGAATCTTTTTGATCATGCATCGCTTGATGCCACGTGTGGGCATGATGCCTTTGTTTATCGGCAGCATGGCAATCACCACCGGCCGCTGGTTTTTAATTGCCTGTTTTCCCGAGAGTGTGCCCATCATTATTTTTGCCCAGACTTTACATGCCTTTAGTTTTGGTTGTGCGCACGCGGTGGCGATTGAGTGGGCTCGCCGATATTTTCCAGGCCGACATCAGGGGCAGGGGCAGGCTATTCATATCTCAGTGAGTTTTGGTGTGGGCGGCGCGCTGGGAGCGGTGGTGGCCGGGTTCATGTGGGAAGACAGTCCCGTGATGACCTTTGCCTTTTCATCTTTTATGGCAGCGCTGGCTTTGTTGGTCGCCTGGTGGGGCTCGCGAGAGCCCTCACCGGAATTAGACCTGCAGTCTAGAAATGTACCGTAAGGGAAGCATACGGCCCTTCCAGTTCAATATCTGTATTTAAATCCTCTTCCAATTGCAGCGACATTGAGCGATAGCCCACCTCAATACCCAGATCAAAAACCACCAGCATGTCGGAGCGATAACTGACGGCGGCACTGTAGTCACTGATTTCATTGTCGTCGTAGGCCACAACATTGGCGGCGGCGAGCACAGACCACCCTGTCAGGGGTAGTTCAAATTGGGCTTTGCCATAGGCCATTGGCACGACGGCATCCAGTTCTACGTGTTCCGTCAGGTTTGTCTCGCTTGCGCTGATGGATGCACTGCCGTCGAACATGCGAAGGTTGAGCCCCAGATCCAGGCTTATCCAATTATCTAAAACTTCATAATAGAGCACGGCATCGGTGTGACTTAAATCGAGCTGGGTGACAACCGCTGTGCCGCTGGGAAAAGCAATATCATCAAAAACAAACTCGCTGTCCAGCGTGGACGCCGCAGACGTATCCAGCGACAGCTTTTGCACAAGTATATTGGGCAGCAGGGGGATTGGGTGTTCGAGGGCGACAAAGAAATGATTGTTGTTTTCCTCCGTCAGGTTCAAATCATCGAGGCTCGCAGAAACTGATCCCACTTCGCCACTATAGTCGCTTTGCCATTGACCGATTCCGGCGTCAACGCCGAGTACGGTATCAGCACTGGTCGAGGCACATGCAATCAGAAATCCGCTGCCAATGATCATTTGTTTAAACATTCTAATTCTCCCTGGTTGAACTGCCATGCTAACACTGTTGACCGGTGGGTCTGTGAACTGTGTCAAAGAGCACCGCTAAGTGCCTAGTTTATGGCGCATTTTCTAACAAATTTAAAAAAGCAGAGGCCGCATTGCTCAAGCTTCGCTCGCTGTGATGAATGAGGCCCAGTTGTCGGGTCAGCGTAAGCCCGCCCACTTGCAGAACTCGCACACTCTCATCCACCAGCGTTCGGGGGAGTGCAGCCCAGCCCAAGCCAATGGAACTCATCATTTTGATGGTGTCCATGTGGTTTGTGGCCATGTTGACAGAAAGCGATAAACCTTTTCGGTCAAACAAACCTTTGAGCACCTGTGTTGTGTAGGTGTTCATGCTGGGCAAGATGGCGGGGTAATCCGTGAGTTCACTCAAACTAACCGTTTTGTTGGCCGACAGTGGGTGATCTGGCGCTGCCACAATGCATAACTCATCGTCCCAGATGGGGTAGGATTTAATGGATTTTTCGGGCGTCGGAGCTAAGGTTGTGATGGCAACGTCATAATAGCCTTCCAGTATTTGGGTGTAGGCCTTTTCTGAATCCAAAAAATCCAGGCTGAGTTGTACTCTGGGGAATTCTCTGGAGAATTGGCGGAGCACGGGCGGCAGGCGATGAAGGCCGATGTGGTGGCTGGTGGCCAGCTTCAGGGGGCCTTTAATATCACCGGACAACTCGGCCAGCACCCGGCGTGCGTCGACCATATCCAGAAGGATCTGTCGCGCCTTGGGTAATAAAATCTCGCCGGCCTGTGTTAGGTGCACTTTGCGACCCACCCGGTCGAACAGTTTGCAGTTCAGCTGCTGCTCCAGCGCGGCGATGCGTTTGCTGATGGCGGGCTGAGTGATAAACAGTCGGCTGGCGGCCTCTGAAAACGAGCCTTTGTCGGCAACGGCCTGAAAGGCCTGAAGATTTTGAGTGTCCATAGGGCTTATATTTATCTATTCCCAATTGGAATGCAATAGATAAAAAAGATGAATTTGTGTAATTAAAGACGGGCGAGTAACATAGCCTCAATCATCAATAGCGGCGGGCACAGTCGCCAATACAAGATATAACGAGGTTCCAATGACGGCCAAGACTCTTTACGACAAATTGTGGGATTCACACATTGTTAAGCAGCGCGACGACGGCTCTGCGCTTATCTACATTGACCGACATATCATTCACGAGGTGACAACACCTCAGGCCTTTGAAGGGCTGCGTATCGCCGGTCGCAAACCCTGGCGAGTGGATTCGATTTTGGCCACGCCAGACCACAATGTGCCCACCACAAAAAATGAGCGCGCGTCGGGCGTTGCTGGCATTGAAGACCCCGTTTCTCGAATACAGGTGCAAACCCTCGATGACAACTGTGAAGAATTTGGCATTGTAGAGTTCAAGATAAACGATGAGCGTCAGGGTATCGTGCATGTTATCGGCCCAGAGACAGGTGCTTGTTTGCCCGGCATGACCGTAGTCTGTGGTGACTCCCATACGGCGACCAATGGCGCCTTGGGGGCGCTGGCCCACGGCATCGGAACCAGTGAGGTGGAACACGTTATGGCTACCCAATGCCTGGTGGCCAAAAAAATGAAAAATATGTTGGTGCGGGTTGACGGTGTTTTGGGTGAAGGTGTCACTTCAAAAGATGTCGTTTTGGCCATTATTGGCGAAATCGGAACGGCGGGTGGTAACGGCCACGCCATCGAATTTGGTGGTCAGGTCTTCCGGGATATGTCGATGGAAGGGCGCATGACCGTCTGTAATATGGCCATTGAAGGTGGCGCCCGCGCAGGTATGGTTGCCGTGGATGAAACCACACTCAACTATGTGAAAGGCAGGCCCTATGCTCCCGCCGATGATGTATGGGAACAAGCCACCGCAGAGTGGGCGACCCTGGTCAGTGATGAGGGCGCGCATTTTGATACGGTGGTGGTAATTGATGGTGCCACCATTAAACCTCAGGTCAGTTGGGGCACATCACCCGAAATGGTATTGCCGGTTGACGGAAAAGTACCTTCACCTGCGGATGAAAGCGACCCTGTTAAACGCGAGGGCATTGAGCGCGCCTTGAGCTACATGGGGCTCAAGGCCGGTCAGGCAATTGCGGATATTAAAGTGGATAAAGTTTTTATCGGCTCATGCACCAATTCCAGAATTGAAGATATGCGGGCGGCTGCCGCAGTGGTGAAAGGTCGCCAAAAGGCCGGTAGTGTTATTGAGGCTTTGGTTGTGCCGGGTTCTGGTGCTGTTAAAACCCAGGCCGAGGCCGAGGGGCTGGATAAAATTTTTATTGACGCAGGCATGGAGTGGCGTGAGCCGGGTTGTTCAATGTGTTTGGCCATGAACGCCGATAAACTTGGCGCCGGTGAACATTGTGCCTCTACCTCGAATCGCAATTTTGAAGGGCGTCAGGGTTACGGTGGGCGCACTCACCTGGTCAGCCCTGCGATGGCCGCCGCCGCTGCGATTGCCGGTCATTTTGTAGATGTACGCGAGTTTTAATCGCCCCAGACAACGAACAATGAGATTGTAAACATGAAAAGTTTTACTCAACTTACCGGCAATGCGGCTCCCATGGATCGCGCGAATGTCGATACGGATATGATTATTCCGAAGCAGTTTTTGAAGTCGATCAAGCGCAGTGGTTTTGGTAAAAATTTGTTTGATGAGTTGCGTTACCTCGATGAGGGGCAGCCCGATCAGGATTGTGCCGGTCGCCCTGTGAATCCGGATTTTCCTTTGAACCATAGCCGTTATCAGGGGGCAACTATTTTGTTGGCTCGGGAGAATTTTGGTTGTGGCTCTAGCCGTGAACATGCGCCGTGGGCCTTGGATGATTATGGTTTTCGCTGTGTGATTGCGCCGAGTTTTGCGGATATTTTTTATAACAATAGCTTTAAGAATGGTCTGCTGCCGATTGTGCTTTCTGATGAACAGGTGGATGTGCTGTTTTCGCAGATGTATGCGTCGGAAGGTTATGCGCTGACGGTGGATCTGGAATCGCAGTCTGTGACTACGCCAGGAGGGGATGTTTTTTCTTTTGAGGTGGATGCGTTTCGGAAGCATTGTTTGTTGAATGGGTTTGATGATATTGAGTTGACTTTGCAGGATGCGGAGGCGATTCGGGTATATGAGAAGGGGCGGAGGGAGAGTGCTCCTTGGTTGTTTGGGGCCGTTAAATAAATTTTGTTTGATATCGAGGCGAATCTCCTCCGGGGGTGTGTGCATCTATTGGGACGCGCTTTGCGCCATCCATGGCCGCTCGAATGCCGCTCCTGCGGCATACGGTCCCAATAGGTGCACACACCCCCGGAGGAGATTCTTCAATTCAACCTTTGGTGGGTTGGGTGACTATTTTCTTTTTTTGAGGTGGTGGTTGTGAGTAAGAATGTTTTGATTTTGCCGGGCGATGGAATTGGGCCGGAAATTGTGGCGGAAGCCAAGAAGGTGCTGGATAAGGCGATTGCGCTGTTTGGGCTGGATATTAGTTATAGCGATGGTCTGTTGGGTGGAGCGAGTATTGATGCGCACGGGGTGCCGTTTGCGGATGATACTCGTGAGAAGGCGAAGGCGGCGGATGCTATTTTGCTGGGCGCGGTAGGTGGTCCTAAGTGGGATACGATTGATCGGGCTATTCGGCCGGAGAGAGGGCTGTTGGCCATTCGGTCGGAGTTGGAGCTGTTTGCTAATTTGCGGCCGGCTATTTTGTATCCGCAGCTGGCGGATGCCTCTAGCCTGAAGCCTGAGATTGTGGCGGGGCTGGATATTTTGATTGTGCGTGAGCTTACGGGTGGTATCTATTTTGGTGAGCCGCGGGGTATTCGTACCTTGGAGAATGGTGAGCGGGAAGGGTATAACACCTATAAGTATTCTGAGAGTGAGATTGAACGCATTGGGCGCAATGCGTTTGAGATGGCGCGCAAGCGCGATAAACGTGTGTGTTCGGTTGATAAGGCAAATGTGCTTGAGGCTACCATTTTGTGGCGTGAGGTGATGGATCGCTTGTCGGCTGAGTATCCGGATGTTGAGCTGTCTCATATGTATGTCGACAATGCGGCGATGCAGTTGGTAAGAGCGCCCAAGCAGTTTGATGTGATGGTGACGGGTAATATGTTTGGAGACATTTTGTCGGATGCGGCGGCGATGTTGACGGGCTCCATTGGTATGTTGCCTTCGGCCTCTCTGGATAAAAATGGGCGGGGTATGTATGAACCCTGTCACGGGTCTGCGCCCGATATCGCGGGCCAGGGGGTTGCGAATCCTTTGGCGACGATTTTGTCGGTGGCAATGATGTTGCGATATTCACTGGATATGACTGAGGCGGCTGACAAAATTGAGGCGGCAGTGAGTGTGGTGCTGGACCTGGGTTTGCGTACGGGCGACATTATGAGCGAGGGCTGTCGGCAGGTGAGTACGGGCGAAATGGGTGATGCCGTTGTCGACGCTTTGCGGTAGACTGTCTGGTTCTTGAATTTAATGGGGGATTTGCCCCCTTCACTGTAAGAGAAGAGTAACAATGCAAGTTCGGCGAGTAGGTTTTGTAGG
>CAJWCA010000048.1 GCA_913020395.1 uncultured Cellvibrionales bacterium
AATGCCAACGAGGTTCCCGTATGCGTCGACCAGTGCGCCTCCCGAGCTGCCCGGGTTGATGGCCGCATCAGTTTGAATGAAATTCTCGTAACGATTTAAACCCAGACCAAAACGCCCGGTTGCACTGATAATGCCCTGTGTGACTGTCTGGCCCACGCCAAAGGGGTTGCCGATGGCCAGGGCGACGTCGCCGACTTCCAGTTCAGTTTGTGGGCTCAAGGGGATGGCGGTGAGATTGTCTAATGTGATTTTTAACACTGCCAGGTCGCTGTCTTCATCAGTGCCCACCAGGCTGGCGTGCGCTTCTCTGCCGTCCTGTAGTAATACCACGATCTCCTCTGCTCCCTGAATCACATGGTAGTTGGTCAGCAGATAACCGTCGCTGTTTATAATAACGCCAGATCCCAGCGCGGAGGCCATTTTTTCTCTGCTAGGGGCGTTGGCATTGTTAAAAAACTGGCGATAGGCGGGATCGTTCATTAACCGGTGCGGCCTAACTTTGGTGCGCTTGCGTGTGTAAATATTCACCACCGCCGGCGTGGCACGCTTGACGGCTTCAGCGTAGGACACGGGACCTTCCCAGTGATCGCCGGCGTTAGGGCTGAGGGAGTTCAGGCTGAAGCCCGCATTACCTTCCTCGTCCACCCGGTCCTGCAGCTTGGGAAATAACAAAAGCACACAGGCGGCAAACAGTAGGCCGGTAATGGCGGGCCAGCCAACGTAACTTAGCAATCGAAATGGGGACAAAGTTCAGGGTCTCTTTAGTGTTTCTTTATGGGCCTTGGTTAAGAAGGCAGGCTTAGCCTACCTGGGCCTTCGGGTCTGTAGCGTCCGCGTCGCGTTCTTCTTTCAGGCCATATTCTTCGCTCAGGGCGCCGGTTTGCCCAGGAGCTTTAGGGGCCCAGTCTTTGGGCATTTCGAAATTTGACTCGTCCAGGTTTAACTCTTCGTCTTCATTTAGATTGCCTTTTGCCGCCTCTAACATACGTTGGCTAATGGCGGGGTCCGTCAATTTCAGCGCGCTGTTGGCCAAATATTCGTGAACATCTTTGTAACTTTGGGTCAGGCCATTCACCAATTGTGAGGTTTGGGCAAAATGTTCATTCACCTCTTGCTGGTAATCGCCCAGTTTTTCTTCGGCTTGTTGTAATCGTTGTTCCAGGTCCCGGGTTTGATGTTGCTTGGGGTTGTTAGAGCGGACGATCAGCACGCCGATTGCGCAACCGGCGAGAGCACTGATGAGTGCAGTAATTATAAGAGTGCTCAATGAAAACACAGGTATCTCCTTGGGTAATGTCGGGACTCGCATTTGTTCGAGGTGGGCCTCAACACCATATGCAGTGAGATTATTATAAGCCTTTTTGCACCAAGAGATTCAGTAATTAACGTATTAAATAGAGAATCGCCTACAATGACGCCTGACGATCACAGAGGCAGAGAGCAAATGAGTGAGTTTGAACACGCAATTTTTGAGGGGAGGGCTGATGGCCCCGCTGAAATTCCCCACCTGATTTCAGGCCCTGCGGGTGTTTTAGAGGCAGTGGTGACAAGGCCTTCGGCCTCTGGAGCGCTTTCGGGCAAAGGTTTCGTGGCGCTCGTTTGCCACCCTCACCCTCAACACGGTGGGACCATGACCAACAAAGTGGTCACAACTCTGGTTCGCAGTTATCGCGACCTCGGTGTGGCGGCTGTGCGTTTTAACTTCAGGGGTGTAGGAAAAAGCGAGGGAGAATATGACGAGGCGCGGGGGGAGGTCGATGATGTTCTCGCCATGGTTACCTGGTTGCGTTCCCAAGCACCCAATTTACGTCTCTTGTTGGCAGGTTTCTCTTTTGGGTCAGCTGTGGCGGCTGCGGCGAGTCATCGGTTGACAGGGCTGGAGCATCTGACGCTGGTGGCGCCGCCCGTTATGCGTTATGACTACGACAGAGAGCATCGCTTCCCCTGTCCGGTTTGTGTGATACAGGGAGGCGAGGATGAATTGTTCGATGCCAAAGAGGTCTTTGCCTGGGCAGAGACTCTGGAATCCCCTTCGAGCCTGTTGCGCTTTGATGAAGCCAGTCATTTTTTCCACGGTGCGCTGGTCGCGCTGAAGTCAGCCTTTATGGCAGAACTGGAGTTGCAGATTGCCAAGTAGCCAAGTGGCGGTTAGAGTGTCGCCCAATTTCGAGCCTTCAGGACGCCAGTAATTACATGACGGAAGCAAGCCCCAAACAGCGCTATCAGCGAGACCTAAAGAAAGAAGGGTTTAGTTATGACGCTGCTCAGGAGAGAGCGGTTGAGTCTCTTGAGGACCTTTATCACCGCTTGATTGCGGCGAGAGATAAAGAGCGCGCCCGAGGCGCTGCGAGCGTTTTTTTAGGTAAATTGCTGGGTAAAAGGGCTGTAACGCCGGAGAAGGGGCTCTATTTCTGGGGCGGGGTCGGCCGGGGCAAGACCTATCTCATGGACAATTTTTATGAGAGTTTGCCGTTTAAAAGAAAGATGCGGGCTCACTTTCATCGCTTTATGAGGCGAGTGCATCAGGAGCTTAAGACTCTGGACGGAGAGAAAAACCCTCTGGAGATTGTGGCGGACAGAATCAGTCAAGAAGCACGGATTATCTGTTTCGACGAGTTTTTTGTCTCAGATATTACGGATGCAATGATATTGTCTACGCTCCTGGATGGCCTCTTTCGCCGGGGTGTTTCACTGGTGGCCACCTCAAATATTGTGCCCTCAGGGCTGTATAAAGACGGTTTGCAGCGAGAGCGCTTTATGCCGGCAATAGCCTTGCTTCAAGAGCATACCGACATTGTGAATGTGGACGGTGGTGTCGATTACCGATTGCGGGTATTGGAGCAGGCGGAGCTTTACCACTCCCCTCTGGACGCGGCTGCCGATGCCAGCCTGCTGTCGAGCTTCGAGGGTCTGGTGCCCGATATAGAAGAAATTCGGGCGAACGTGTCCCTGTCGATTGAGGGCAGGGAGTTTTGCGCACGTTACGAAGCTGAAGATGTGGTGTGGTTTGATTTTCGGGTGCTGTGTGATGGGCCTCGGTCTCAATATGACTATATTGAGCTGGCAAAAGAGTATCACGCAGTCCTGGTGGCGAATGTGCCAGAAATGGGGCGCGCCAACGACGATCAAGCTCGTCGTTTTATTAACATGGTTGACGAATTTTACGACCGTAACGTCAAGCTGGTGATATCGGCAGAAAAACCTCTGGAGGCCTTGTATTGCGGGGGTAAGTTGAATTTCGAGTTCCAGCGAACCAGCAGTCGTTTACTGGAAATGCAGAGTCATGCCTATCTAGCTGAACCCCATCGACCCTGATCTAAGGCCTGCTCAATAAGCTTGGCCAATTCCCTCTTGTATATTTTCATTATTATGAGTAGAATCCGCGCTCTGTTTTTTCGGATCAATTACAGGGTCTTATTTGAGATATTTTTGTCTCTGGACGGGGCCCTAACGTAAGGCAAACAACATGAAGACTATTAGTGCCAATTCCGAATCAGTTCAACGCGACTGGTTCGTGGTCGATGCTGAAGGCAAAGTGCTGGGCCGTATGGCCTCAGAAATTGCCCACCGTTTGCGCGGTAAGCATAAACCTGAATTTACCCCCCATGTAGACACTGGGGATTACATTGTCGTCATTAACGCTGAGAAAGTGCGTGTGACAGGCAAGAAAATGACGGACAAGATCTATCACCGTCATTCCGGATATGTCGGTGGTTTGAAATCAACCAGCTTTGAGAAGCTGATTGCACTTCACCCTGAAGATCCCATTCAGATTGCTGTTAAGGGCATGCTCCCTAAAGGCCCACTGGGTCGTGCAATGCTTAAGAAGTTGAAAGTGTATGCGGGTGCCAAGCATCCTCACGCCGCTCAACAGCCTCAAGAACTGAATATCTAATCCGGAGCGACAAGATGGCAGCTACTCAATATTACGGTACAGGTCGACGTAAGACTTCTACCGCCCGTGTATTCATCGCTCAAGGCAGCGGTGCAATTACTGTAAACGATCGTCCTCTGGACGAGTATTTTGGCCGTGAAGTGGCACGCATGATTGTGCGTCAGCCCCTGGAACTGGTTGAGATGACTGAAAAGTTCGACATCAACGTGACTGTAAAAGGTGGCGGTAGCTTTGGTCAGGCGGGCGCAATTCGCCACGGCTTGACTCGTGCTTTGATGGAATATGACGAAACTCTGCGTCAGCCACTGCGCGCTGCAGGTTACGTTACTCGTGATGCTCGTGAGGTTGAACGTAAGAAAGTGGGTCTGCGTAAAGCACGTAAGAAGCCACAGTTCTCCAAGCGTTAATCTGGCGGTCGGCTGCTGCCGACCACACAGATTGCTCAAAAAACGCCCGGCTGGAACAGTCTGGGCGTTTTTTTTGCCTGTTCGTAAGGGTAAGCTACGCCGAATGGCCGCTTAACCTTGTAAGCTCAGCCTAATTTCCGTAAGATTGGGCGGTTTTTTGATATATAAAAATGAATGTTAAATCTTTGAAATTCAGTTAGTTACTGGTCAGCGACTGAGCGGTGTCAGCGCTTCGATGAGAAGCGTATCGGGCTCAGTCAGTTTGGCGGGTAGTTAGGCACATAGTTTCGGTGTGATGGGGAGAAGATCGTCATGAGTAGTGACGGAGTAAATGAAGGACGTCGTCGTTTTCTGACAGCTGCTACTTCGGTGGTAGGTGCAGCGGGCGCCGTTGGCATAGCAGTACCATTTGTTGGATCCTGGAACCCAAGTGCCCGGGCGAAAGCCGCTGGTGCACCGGTGAAAGCCAATATTAGCAAGATCGAACCAGGGCAAATGATTACCGTTGAGTGGCGAGGAAAACCCGTTTATGTGGTTCGCCGCACTGCGGAAACCCTTGCCAACCTGCGTAAGATGGATGCGCTTGTCGCGGATCCAGATTCATTGCAACCTCAACAGCCCGCCTATGTGACCAATCAATCTCGAGCAATCAGGGAAGACCTCCTGGTATTGCTGGGTTTGTGTACACACTTGGGTTGCGCTCCCATGTACCGTCCGGAAGTGGGCGCTGCAGATCTGGGTGGCGAAGAATGGCAGGGTGGTTTCTTTTGCCCCTGTCACGGTTCAAAGTTTGATTTGGCCGGTCGAGTATACAAAGGGGTACCAGCCCCAACCAATCTGGAAGTGCCACCGCATTCATATGACGGTGATGCAATTTTGGTTATCGGCGTGGATCAGGAGGCATAATAATGACGAACTGGCTGACTGGATTGTGGAATTGGGTTGATGCGCGTTTGCCTGTGCAGCGTGCGTGGGATACCCACATGGCGAAGTATTACGCGCCTAAGAACTTTAACTTTTGGTACTTCTTTGGAGTACTGTCACTGCTGGTATTAGTGAATCAGTTGTTGACGGGCATTTGGCTCACCATGAGCTTTAACCCCAGTGCCGAAGGGGCTTTTGCCTCAGTCGAATACATCATGCGTGATGTCGATTACGGCTGGCTCATTCGCTACATGCATTCAACCGGTGCATCGGCGTTTTTCATTGTTGTCTACCTGCACATGTTCAGAGGTTTGATGTACGGCTCTTATAAAGCGCCGCGCGAACTGGTCTGGATTTTTGGTATGACCATCTATGTTGCCCTGATGGCTGAAGCCTTCATGGGTTACGTGCTTCCCTGGGGGCAGATGTCTTACTGGGGTGCTCAGGTAATTGTATCGCTATTTGGTGCGATTCCGGTGGTGGGTGATGACCTGGTACAGTGGATCCGCGGTGACTTCCTGATTTCAGGCATTACACTGAACCGCTTCTTCTCACTGCACGTTGTTGCGTTGCCGATTGTATTGCTGGCTCTGGTGGTACTTCACCTGCTTGCACTTCACGAAGTGGGCTCTAACAACCCTGACGGCGTTGAGATCAAGAAACACAAAGACGAGAACGGTATTCCACTGGACGGCGTAGCGTTCCACCCTTACTACACCGTGCATGACCTGGTGGGTATAGCGGTGTTCTTGTTTGCCTTTTGTTTTGTCATCTTCTTCATGCCAGAGATGGGCGGGTTCTTCCTGGAATACGCTAACTTTGAAGAGGCCAACAACCTCAAGACGCCTCCTCATATTGCGCCGGTTTGGTACTTCACACCGTTTTATGCAATTTTGAGAGCGGTTAACTTCGACATTGGTCCTATGCCCGCCAAATTCCTCGGCTTGATTGCAATGGGGTCTGCGATTGCGATTCTGTTTGTATTGCCATGGCTCGATCGCAGTCCTGTGAAGTCGCTTCGTTATAAAGGTACATTCAGCCGCGTAGCGCTGATGGTCTTCGCCGCGGCGTTTGTGATATTGGGTTACTTGGGCATTAAAGGGCCCACCCCGTCTCGCACCGCTCTGGCTCAGATTTGTACCGTCATCTACTTTGCTTATTTCATTGGTATGCCTTTCTGGACAACCCGTGAGAAATGCAGCCCTGAACCTGATCGTGTTCAGATGAAAGGTTTGAGTGCTGGCATGGTATGGGGCGGTTTCTTCCTCTTCCTTGCCTTAACCATTATTCCAATCAAGGCGGTGGGTGCTGAAGGTGCCAAGGCTTGTGGCTCGATAGATTGCGACATCATGGAGCCCGACCTGACAAACAAAGCGTCCTTGCAACGTGGTGCCAATCTTTTTATCAATTACTGCATGGGCTGCCACTCTGCAAAGTTTTCCCGCTTTGAGCGTGTGGCAGATGATTTGGATATTCCCCATGACTTGATGATGGAATACTTGGTTCACGGCGATCAGCGTATTGGTCAGCTGATGGAAATCCCCATGGATGTGGACAAGTCCAAAGCCTGGTTTGGTGCTACGCCTCCCGACTTGACTCTGGCCGCTCGGTCCCGTTCACCCGAGTGGCTCTACACTTATCTTCGTAATTTTTACGCCGATGATACTCGCGCTACGGGTGTGAATAACAAGGTCTTTGACAAGGTTGCAATGCCACACGCGATGATGGAATTGCAAGGTTTGTTGGAGTGTGCCCCCGGTCCAAAAATTGACGGGCACGGTCGCACTGAAAGAGATGAGCTGGGAGACCCGCTGATTGATGAAGAGTGTGGCAGTTTAAAACCCGGTGCGATCAAAGGTTCTATGGATGAGGAAAATTTCGACCGGGCGATTTATGATCTGGTAAATTTCATGGAATATGTGGCTGACCCGATTGCAGAAAAACGCAAAAGCATGGGTATTTATGTGCTCCTGTTCATTTTGCTCTTTACCGTCTTTGCCTATTTGCTGAATCGGGAATACTGGAAAGAAATCCACTAATCCGATTGATTTTATAGTGCGGGCGGCACCCGAGAGGTGTCGCCCGTTTGTTGTTTCTTGTAACTTAAATTGAGGTGTTATCATGGGTGTGGTCACTAAGCGCTCATCTATGACGTATTTTTCCGATGGTCGTGATCATTACAGCCATCGAGTGCGTATTGTGCTGGCCGAAAAAGGCGTTTCCGTAGATGTAGTAGATGTAGATCCAAGACATAAGCCTACTGAGCTTGCTGATCTAAACCCCTATAATTCATTGCCCACGCTGGTAGACCGTGACCTGGTCTTGTACGAGTCCAAAGTGATGATGGAATATTTGGATGAGCGTTTTCCTCATCCCCCTCTGTTGCCGGTCTATCCGGTTGCCAGAGCGGAAAGCCGTTTGTGGATGCACCGTATTGAAAAAGATTGGGCGCCTCTGGTCGATTCCGTATTGCACAGTAAAAGCAAAGAAACCGTGGTTAAAGCACGAAAGGAATTAAAAGAAAGCTTGCTGGCAGTAGCCCCTATTTTCGCTGAAAAAGATTACTTTATGAGCGAAGAGTTCACCCTGGTTGACTGCTGCCTGGGGCCCATCTTGTGGCGCTTGGAATTAATGGACATTAAGTTGACCAAGTCTAAGCAAACCCAGCCCCTGATGGATTATATGGAGCGTATTTTCGCTCGTGAGGCCTTCCAGGAGAGCCTCACCGATTTCGAAAAAGAGATGCGTTTCTAGGCACCGTAGACCTTCGGTGGCAAATGTCGTTAAAAAGGGGTGAAGGAATCACCCCTTTTTTATAGTCGCCGTGGAATGAAAGGCGCTATACTCCCAAAGATCCTACAGACTTCAGCGATCAGGATAGAAGATATTTTATGACCATGAACTCCAGTCGACCCTATTTAATTCGTGCGCTCTATGAATGGATTGTCGATAATGACTGCACCCCTTATATTCTTGTTGATAGTCATATTGACGGCGTTCAGGTACCCCAGGAGCACGTCAATACCGACGGGCAGATTGTCCTGAATATCAATCCTTCGGCCGTTGTTGGCTTGCAGATGGACAACGACAGCGTTTCTTTTAATGCGCGGTTTGGTGGAATTCCCACGGATATCTTTGTACCTTCCCGAAGCATTTTGGGTATTTACGCCCGTGAGAATGGTCAGGGCATGATTTTTGAACCCGATGTGGAAACTGACCCTGAACCGCCAAAACCCAAGGCGCCCAAACCTGAGTTGTCATCTGAACCTGGCAGCGGAACGGATCCGGGAGCGGGCGGTAAGCGACCGAGCCTTCGTGTCGTAAAATGACATACGTCAACTAGACGATCATAAAGGCTTGGTGTGACTTTTTAACCCACCTATACTTGAGTGGTGGCACGCTGATATTGGCGTCTGACCCGTAATTAGATTAAGGAATTCTTATGGCTATATTGGAGCATACTTTAGGTATCCTGTTGCATCCTGACCGCGAATGGAAAGCGATTCGCAACGATCGACACTCTTTTGCTCAGGTGTTCTTAAGCCATGTGCCTATTCTCGCGTTGATATTCCCAGTGTCGACCTATTACGGCGTTACTCAAGTGGGCTGGACTATTGGTGATGGCGCCCTTGTTAAACTGACAGCTGAAAGTGCATTGTCGCTGTGTGTATTGAGTTATCTAGCCTTGATGGTGGGTGTCTATATTCTCGGCGAGTTTATCAATTGGATGTCGATTACCTATGGCGTTACAGATGATGCTGAGACGCGCCACTATGAAGGCACCGCTTTGGCCGTGTACATTTCCACACCGGTTCTCCTCGTGGGTATTGTGGGTCTTTACCCCGAGTTGTGGGTCAATGCAGTTGCCACATTGTTGGCGGGTTGTTATTCGATTTATCTCATTTATCAGGGCATTCCCATTTTAATGAACATTCCCAAAGAGCGGGCGTTCATGTATGCAAGCTCAGTGGTGACCGTTGCCTTGGTGATGATGGTGGTTGTACGAGTCGGTACCGTGATTATCTGGGGTCTGGGTGTTGGGCCTGTTTACGTTGACTGACGGCGCTACACATTTTTAAAAAAAACGGGCCTAGGCCCGTTTTTTTTTGAATCTTCAAAAGAGTTAAGGGTGTTGCTAGGCTAATGTCTGTTGGGGTAACAGGGGGGGCACTGGGCAATCCAGGCTATCCGCTACAGCCCTGAACAGTTCTGCCTCCTCTGCCGTCACCTTGCCATCGTGGCTGACGCAGATTGCCATCGCTTTCAGCAGTATCGGCTTTTGCAGCGGTTTCAGGCGGCTGAGTTGTTGAACCACCTTATCCAACTGAGGAAAATTAATATCCTCAGAGCGCTGTAGCGATAGATTTCCAAGAGGAAGCAGGTCTCGGGCTTGATTGAATGCTCGGAAGGCCTCTTCATTCACCAGGTGGCCCGCGTGTGCCAGTGCTGATATTAGAGTTTCTACTTCAGATTTTAACGAACCCAGGGATTTCGTGTTTGAACGGTGACTGAC
This sequence comes from uncultured Cellvibrionales bacterium, assembly GCA_913020395.1. Taxonomy (GTDB): domain Bacteria; phylum Pseudomonadota; class Gammaproteobacteria; order Pseudomonadales; family Cellvibrionaceae; genus CAJWCA01. The sequence continues at coordinate 9,740 of CAJWCA010000048.1, forward strand.
AGGCTCCACATTGTGTTGAATGATGCGGTAGATTGCCCATTCGTGTAATTCAACTTTTTGATCGGCCTGGATGAGCATAATGATCATGCGTTTGAACACGCCATATTGTCTTTCAGACATGGCTTTTATTGCGGGAATGCTCATCTCCAGAATCGGCAGCCGACATTCGGCTTTCAAACTTCTGACACTGTCGGCGAGTGAAAAAGTGTGTTTACACACCACGGGGTGAGCATTTTCCTTGATCAGCTGGCGTTGTTTGTCAGCGATCACCGGGTCTTTACTCATGAGCAAATTATAAACCAGCGCACGGGCTGAAAAAGAATCGTGAGCGGCTTCTCTCAAGGCCTGAGGCAACGCAGCGATAAGCGAGTGAGCGTAGCTCAGATGGGCATCACTCGGTTGGCCGATGCTATCGATTGCGCTTGCCTGTGGGTTAGTGGGCGGGCTTGAGTGGCTCGCCATGGCCGATGATTGAACGCTCTCGGATTTGCTTGACGGGTGACCCGTGGCAGCTTTGTCTGAAGTATCGTATTTTCCCGTATCGTTGTGTTCAGCCATTCCGGCATATTGTTGTTCGCCAGCGAAACCCGAGAGTTGTTCGGAGCCTGCGGCAGCTGAGGAGGGCGCCGCTGTTGGTGAAAATCCCCCTTTCCATTTTGGGTCGAGACGGGTGATTCTGTCTTCAAGGGGCGGGTGTGTGGCGAGCATGCTCAAAAAATTGGGCACACCTTCACCAAAATACATGTGACTAAACTCGGCCGCATTTTCGTTTTCAAGCATTGAACCCTTGTCAAAGCCGCCGATTTTTTTCAGTGCGCCAGTTATCCCATCCGGATTGCGTGAAAATTGCACGGCAGACGCATCGGCTAAATATTCACGCTGACGACTGACAGCGGCTTTAATCAGTTTGCCAAAAAAAGTACCTGCATAACCGATCGCCATCAACGCGGCACCCAGAGCAAACACTCCCATTGCGATGCCGCCGCCGTTTCGACTCGAGCGACGATGGCTGGTGAATGCCGTGCTGCGGAAAATAAAGTATCCGATCAGGCCGATCACCAGAATGCCGTGTAAAATCCCTACCAGGCGAATATTCAGACGCATATCTCCGTGGAGGATGTGGCTGAATTCATGTGCGACAACACCCTGTAGTTCGTCCCGGTTCAGCAGCTCAATGCAACCCCGGGTGACACCAATGACAGCATCCTGGGGTTTATAGCCTGCGGCAAAGGCATTGATGCCACTTTCTTCCAGTAGATAAACCGGCGGCACAGGCGTGCCTGAGGCGATTGCCATCTCTTCAACGACATTCAGAATCATGCGTTCGCTGGGATTTTGGGTGCTTAAATTGAGAAGTTTTCCGCCCATGGATTCCGCTACCGCCTGTCCGCCGCCAGACAGTTGGGCTAGCTTGTAAAGGCTTGCCAGGCCAACCACTGCAATCACACCGGCAGAGACTTTGAGCAGTAGTTCCAGACTCACAGCTTGTTTGAATATGTCTATGAGGCTGCTGTCGGCGGCGTATACGGCGTCACTCTTGAAAGCGACCACCGCGGCAACGGCCACAACGGTCATGACAATTAAACTGCTTACTGCCAGAACAAGAAAAAAAACCAGACGGCCCGTATTGCGTCTGGCTTGGTCCTGATGTTCAAAAAAGTTCATGGGTGAACCTTATCCGGATAACTATAAGTCTTGGGTTAGGGAGACGCTTTTTTTAAAAAGAGATCTTGGGCGCGGCCTGTATCTCAGCGCTGTCTTCAAATTCAAGCAGGGCGGCGTCTTTACCGTGACCAAATTTAACCGCAAAGAAATTCTGCGGGAAGCTTTGTTTGTAGGTGTTATAAGCCGTGACAGCATCATTAAACGCCTGTCGGGAAAAGGCGACTTTATTTTCCGTGCTGGTGAGTTCTTCCGATACCTGCATCATGTTCTGGTTGGCTTTTAAATCCGGGTAGGCCTCCATGACAACATTCAAACGACCCATTGCACTGCCAAGCAGGCTTTCGGCTCCACCGAGCTGGCCAATGGCTTCTGCATTGCCGGGATCACCCGATGCAGCTTTCAGACCGTCCATTGCCGAATTTCTCGCGGCAATCACTGCCTCCAGGGTTTCACTTTCGTGTTTGAGGTAACCTTTTGCGGTTTCTACGAGATTGGGAATTAAGTCGTAACGACGTTTTAGTTGAACTTCAATCTGTGAAAAAGCATTTTCAAAGCGATTTTTGAGCGCAACTAGTTGGTTGAAAATCCCGATGACGTAAAAAACCACACCGGCGATAATAACGAGTGTAACGATCGATGACACATCCATGCTTAGGTCCTATTTTGTGGGGCGGATAGATGCAGTGATACTAGCATGGCATTGGCACGGTGCAACAGGAGGCAAGTCAAAGCCTGGAGTGCGTGGGTGGAATGTCGCTGGTATACTGGCGCCAGACAATCTAGTCATACCCTAATTTTCAGGAGCTCAAATATGAGTGAAGCAATAGCCATAGTCGGGATCGCCCGCACGCCGATGGGTGGAATGCAAGGTGACTTATCCAACTTAAGTGCAGCTGAGTTGGGATCAGAGGCCATTCGTGGAGCCCTTAAAGATTCTGGCATTAATGCAGCAGATGTCGATGAAGTATTCATGGGGTGTGTTTTACCCGCGGGTATGGGACAGGCGCCCGCCCGTCAGGCATCTCTGGGCGCAGGCATCCCCAATAGCGTGCCTTGCACCACAGTGAATAAAGTCTGCGGCTCGGGAATGAAAACCGTCATGATGGCTTGTGACGCACTGGCACTCGGCCACGGAGACATTATTGTTGCCGGCGGCATGGAGAGTATGAGTAATGCGCCTTATTTATTGCCTAAAGCCCGTACAGGTTTGCGCCTGGGGCACGGGGAAGTCTTGGATCATATGTTTACCGATGGCCTGCAGGACGCGTATCAAGGTGGTTTGATGGGCGCATTTGGAGAGCTTTGTGCAGACAAGTATGAATTTACGCGAGAGCAGCAGGATGCCTACGCGATAGAATCATTGGCCCGGGCCAATGCCGCCATTGCCGAAGGTAAATTCGATCGCGAAATTTCGGCGGTTTCTGTGAAAACCCGTAAGGGAGAGAACCTGGTCTCGATAGATGAGCAGCCGGGCAATGCAAAGCCGGAGAAAATTCCCAGTCTTCGGCCGGCCTTCAAAAAAGACGGCACTGTGACCGCCGCAAACGCCAGCTCAATTTCCGATGGTGCCGCTGCACTTGTATTGATGAGGAAAGACAAAGCCGAAGCGCAAGGTATCAAGGTGCTGGCAACAATCAAAGGGCACAGCCAGCATGCGCAGGCGCCAGAATGGTTTACAACGGCCCCGGTGGGTGCAATGAATACGCTGTTAAAACGGCTTGATTGGTCCGTTAATGAGGTGGATCTGTTTGAAATTAATGAAGCGTTTGCCGTTGTGGCGATGGCGGGTATGCATGAATTGTCGATACCTCACGACAAAGTGAATGTGCACGGTGGTGCTACCGCACTGGGGCATCCCTTGGGGGCTTCGGGTGCACGGATTATTGTGACCCTGCTGGCAGCACTTGAAACTTATGGTAAATCCAAAGGGGTTGCCAGTTTGTGCCTTGGCGGCGGCGAGGCCACCGCCATTGCGATTGAGCGCTAGTTTATATATTCAACGGCCTTCACTACTTTTTGCACGCCTCCGGTGGTGCGGGCAATTTCGGAGGCCCTGTCAGCTTCGTCGTGGCTGAGTAGGCCCATCAAATACACCACGCCGTCTTCAGTCACGACCTTAATTCTGTTGGCGGCGAGATTTTTCTCGGCCAGCAGGCGGCTTTTGACTTTGGTGGTTAACCAGGAGTCATTACTTCTGGCCAGCGCCGAGGTTTTCCCCTGTACTTTTAATTCATTGTAGACCTGCCGAGCCTTGGGCAATGAGGCCACTGTGCTGGCGGCGAGTTCGCGCTGCGCATTGTCTGGAACCTGCCCGGTCAGTAACAATACGCCATTGTAACTTGTGACATTGATATGGGCATGTTTCAACGATTCACTGGATTTCTTAATGTTGACCTTCGCAACGGTTTCCAGTTGTTCATCGTCGATCATTGTGCCTATTGTCCGTTTCCCCGGATGTTGATTAATGGGTTCTTCTGATGTGGCGCTGATGAGAGTACTGCAGCCAGTGATGCCCAGCAGGCTAATTAAAACAAGTGAAGATAAAGCTTTCATAGGTGGGTTTAACTCCCAAATAGTTGATTGTCGATCAGATCGCAGAGGCAGAGCAGCACAAGTAGCTGTATCTCGTGCACACGCGTGGGCGAGCTGATGTTGATGCTGAGTTCAATGTCGTTAATATCGTCGAGCAGGGACGCAATGTCGCTGCCATCGGGGCCCGATAGTGCAATGACTCCCATATCTCTGTCATGGGCGGCTTGTGCGGCTTGAACCAGGCTAAATTGATGCCCTCCATTGGCGATCAGGAGAAGTACATCCCCGGCTTGGCCAAGGGCCCTGATTGGTTTGGCGTAGACTTCATTAAAGCTGGATTCTGCTGCGATCGATGACGTGAGTGTGCAATCGGTTCCAAGAGCAATGGCAGGTAAACCCGGCCGTTCTTTTTCGAATCGGTGCACCAGGCTTGTGGCAAAGAGTTGCGCGCTCGCCGCGGCAAAGCCGTTACCGCAACACAGGATTTTGTTGCCGTTGAGCAAGGCGTGAACGATCATTTGACTGGCTTCACCGATGAGCGGTGCCAGGCTTTCACCCGCCTGCATTTTCGCTTCTATGCTCTCGTGAAAGAGCGTGATTACACGTTGTTCAAGTTCGTCGTTGTCAGTCATCTACACTAGCCCAAACCTGCATAGTTCAATTCCTATTTAATCTATTGGTGCCTGCCCCTGTAAAGTCAATAAACGTAAAGCTTGCAGGGCTTTGGCGTGTACAGGGAGAATCAGCTTGAGTAAAACGCGTTTTTTATCCACTCGAGGGTAAAGCTTTTCCGTTCGAGTGGGGTATTTTCTCTACTATTGTGTTTAATCGCAACCACATCAAATCGACAGGGGGGGAAACTGTCGCGGCATGTGCGCTGTAAATACCAATTCGCGGTCTTTACCAGTTTACGTTGTTTGCGTTGATCGACGGACTCCAGTGCCCCAACCCATGCGCGCTGACTCCGGAGTTTAACTTCTACAAATACCAGTGTTGAAGCCTCCTCCATGATGAGGTCAATTTCACCGCAGACCCTGTTAAAATTTCGTTGCCTGAGCCTAAGACCCTCGCTGATCAAAAATTGTTCCGCTTTTTGTTCGGCCCATTGCCCCAGGTCCGTGGTATCGGTAGAAATCCGTTTCATGGTTTGCCCGCATTGATTGATGGGAAAGCGGGCACATTGTTTTCACCGTTGGGCTGATTTTTGAGCTTACTGGCCGGATCGCTTGGTCACGGCAGAGAGTTGAATCGCACGACCATTTTTTATACTGGCCCAACTTTGTTCCCGCAGAATCCTGTTATTATTTTGCAAGCTCAAGGTGCCTGTCGAGCCATATATTCTGGAGCGGGGTACTTCCGCTAATTGGCGCAAGCGGGGATAGATACGATATGCATCCAAGCCCAGCGCATAGAGGCTGTGGTAGGCAGACGACGCTTTTGCGTATTTTACAATAGATTGTTTTTCCGGGCTTTGCTGATCAAACATCCAGGGCAGCGTGCTGAATCGAATGCCATTGAGATCGCGATCTGCTTTGCGATCCAGGCGACCCGCGTAAATGTTTCGGGTGGCGTAGACCGGCAGTGTACTGGCGTAATGAAAAGCCAATGTGGGCTTGATTTGGCGGGCATCACCGGGATTTGCGTCCAGAAAAATCATGTCGATGTCCTGGCGCCGGCGGGGTTCAAATTCCAGACTGCCAAACAGGCTTCGAATTCCACGTGCACGCCGCCGACTCTCGTCGACTTTCAGTGCTTTTAAAATCACGTCTGAAAAATCACCCGCGCCTCGGTAGTGGCTGTTTTGCACTAGGGTTCCACCCAGGGTTTCCCATTCTTGGGTAAACGCAGCGGCGGCACGGCGGCCTCGGTTGGTATTAGGGGTGAGGGCCATGGCGAGTCGGTGGCCTTCGGTGAATGCCCGTTGGGCTGCCTGTCTGGCTTCGTCTTCAATCGCCAAACCAAACTGAAACAGGCCGTCTGCCGGCTGGGCGGGTGTGTCATTATAATTGAGTGCTAAGGTGGGTATCGGTAGTTCCAGATTGAGGTTCAGCTCGGCAACCTGGCCTTTATCCAGAGGGCCGATGATCAAGTCTGCACCGTCGGACAGTGCCTGTTGGTACAGGACATTAATATCTCCCGTGGCTGCGCTGTCATAAACACGGATTGCCGGGACGCTACTGCCCTGATCCAGGGCGCGATAGTAAGCGGCTAAAAAGCCATCACGTATCGCCGCGCCACTTTTCGCCAGTTTACCCTGCATGGGCAGCAACAGGGCTATTTGGTCGGGCAGGTCCTGAATGAGTTGCCTGAGTAGTTTTAAGTCGCTGGGCAACCTGAGGCTGGCGGGATGTTCGGGCCACTGATTAATCCACAGATCAACTTGAGCCAATTGGCGAGCTAAATCAGATTGATTGTTTTTACTGAGAACAGCGAGTTTATACCACCCCGATAGCATCCTGTCGGTTTCGGAGAGGCTCAAGGCCTGCAGGTCGGCCTGGGGCAATGTCATCAAGGTCTCCCAGATCGCATCCTGGTTGGCATCGGCATCCAGGCGGTTTGTGGGTATCACTTGTGATTCTGTCTCAGGATCCTCTGAGAGGGGGACGCTTGGGCGGCTGTAAGCGGGCAGGGTGTCAGACAGGCGAATGCGCTCGCGAATACTGGCCGTGGCGTCACCGAGCAGCGCAAAAAGTTCAGCGCGCCGCTGGCCCAGCGTGAGCCGTGTTGGAGCCGGTAATGTGGCCCACTGTTGCTCGAGCCGGGGATTGGTTAGAATGCGTTCTGCGAGAAACCAGGCTTTTTGCTCCATGGCAATAGCGCTGAAAACCTCTGTATATCGGGCCAATTCCTCGGCTTCCAGTAGCGTCGGGTCAATGGCTTTAAGAAGGTTTTCGGCCCAGTCGCTGCGATCAGACGCCTGCAGCTGCTCGGCGGCGCGAAGATAATAGTGTTCTTTCAGGGGGGACGTGCTATTTTGCGCGCTTTCCAGCAAGGTGCGGATATCCTCGGTTACCGCAGTGGCTTGTTCGGGGCCCGGGTCACTGCTGGTCAGGGGTTTATTACTGCTACAGCCAGCTAATATCAGTGAAAAGAACAGACTTGCCAGCCAGTAGTTGGCATTAAATTTCATCGTTGTATTTCCCTTAAAAACCACGGATTGATCAAATATGCAGCACTTATTGAGCGACCAGACTAGCGGTATTCTGTATGTTGTTGCCACGCCGATTGGCAATCTGGATGACATGGTACCGCGAGCAGTGGAAACTCTACAAACCGTAAATGTGATTGCGGCAGAAGATACCCGGCACAGTGCCCGATTGATGGCGCATTTTCAAATTTCTACCCCGATGGTGGCCTACCATGATCACAGTGATGAGCGGCAAACCCAGGGCTTGGTTGAGCGCCTTCAGCGGGGCGAGAGTGTCGCCCTGATTTCCGACGCAGGAACGCCACTGGTGTCGGACCCGGGATATCGTTTGGTGAGAGCCGTGCGCGAAGCCGGTGTTCGAATTGTGCCCATTCCAGGGGCTTGCGCCATGATAGCGGCTCTGAGTGCGGTTGGGTTACCCTCCGACCGTTTTGCGTTTGAGGGTTTTTTGCCCGCCAAGAAAGGCACCCGGCAGAACAGTTTGCAGGCTTTAAAAGATGAAACCAGAACGCTTATTTTTTATGAGGCACCACACCGTATTGCCGATACTTTGCAGGATATGGCTGAAGTGTTTGGCCCCGAGCGCGAACTGGCGATCGCCCGGGAGCTTACGAAGACCTTTGAGACCATTTGTAAGGGAAGTGCTAAAGAGCTGGCAGAGTGGGTTGCCAGTGACAGTAATCAGCAGCGCGGCGAGATTGTATTGATAGCGAGAGGGGCCAAAACCAAAGCGGTGGACGCGTTGGATGCTGAGAGTATCCGGGTGATGGGCATCTTGCTGGAAGAGCTCTCGGTCAAACAAGCCTCAGCACTTGCCGCCAAAGTGACGGGACAAAAGAAAAAAGCGCTCTACCAATGGGCGCTCGATAATCAGGATAAATGAATGTGTTTGACCGATACCGGTTAAAAACGATAGATGCCTTGTAACTCAACGCTGGAAGGTCGATCAAATATTGAGTGATTGGACGTGCCGGCACCGTTCATCAGTGGCGCTGCGACAGGCAGGTGATCGCCAACACTCATCGCTTCTTCATCGGTCAGGTTTCTACCCACCAGGGCAACACCCCAGTTGCCATCGGCCGAGGCGAGAGAGACTTTGAGATTTATCTTTGTGTAGGTATCCTGGCGCAAATTCTGATCCAGTGCAGAGGGGACAAAGTGATCGTCGGAATGAACAACATCCAGTTCCAGTCGGAGCTCCATAAAGGCCGTTAGGGGGCGAACATAGTCCGCAGAAAGCATGGCGTGCAGCTCAGGTAGATAATTACCCGCATTGCCAACACCGCAGACGTGTTCCGGGGAGGCGATGTTAGGTGTGCCAGGCGTCGCGCATTGGCTGAGTGAGGAGGGGTCAAGCTGGAAATCCAATAACGCAAAACCCCCGCGTATAGTGAGTGAATCCATGGCCTGCCAGCGCCCGTCCAGTTCCAACCCTTGTATTGAGGCCTCATTGTCGGGGCTCGGGACAAACCCTAGTGTATCGCCTCTCTGGACGGTTTGAAGGTCCTTGATATTTGTATTAAACATCGCTGCGCCGATCTCTGCACTGCCATCGAGGATCTCCATTTTGCCCCCGAGCTCAAAGCGGGTGCTGTCTTCACTGGTGATGGGCGAATGGCCAGGCAGTAGCTGACCATCTGCATAATTGGCGTAGAGTGTGGTCTCATTGTTGAAGTCGTAGCGCAGAGAGAGTAATGGGGCCTGATGATTGGAATCCTGGTTGGCTTGCAGCAGTTCATTAGGCGCGGCTTCAATCAGGCCCAGTAATACATCCAGCATTGGGTCGGCTGAGCTCAGTGTGTTTGCTTCTTTGCCTAGCTGAAGCGCACTTTGCTCTATGTTGGGTTGTTTGCCTATTGAGTGCTGACCCAGAAGCGTGCGGGCTTCATCACTGATATTCCATGTCACCTGCGCAAATACTGAGGCGCGAGGGTAGAGGCCGGTTACATAATCAAAGGGTTCTGAGTGAGGGGTGTTTATATCGACCCCCTGTAGCACTCGCTCTTGCTGTCGAGTTGAGGTGATCAAATCGTCGATATTGAGTTGGTCGAGCTGGGAGGGCTCGAGTTTGAGACCATCAAGGCTGAGTTCCTGAGCTTGCAAAGACGCCACAGAGGCCATTAATGCAATGGCCAGCGACAGCAGCTTGCGAGGCTTGGCGTACGCTCTCATTCAGTCTTGCTCCTCAATTAATGCACTCTTGTACCAGAGTTTATGAGACTACCTTTAATTTAGCTGATCTGGATGTAAAAACAAGCCCTGAGAGCCCGGATCAGGTGCAGCTATTAGCCTATTTGGGAATATGAGGTCGCCTTTTTCCCCTCTGTGTGAGGCCTTGAGAGGGTTATTTTATAGCGGGGTGTAGGGCTTAATTTGGCTTGGGTCTGCTTAAGTCGATGAGAAACTTGAAGTTTCTGTTTTTCAGGGGTATCGTGCGCCGGTCAGAGTCGGCCAGGCAGTCGCTCTGGTGTCAGCGTATTAACTCTCTTGAGTGTTAGTAGGCCCACCGGGGAGGAAAGTCCGGGCTCCATAGGGCAGAGTGCCAGGTAACGCCTGGGGGGCGCGAGCCTACGGAAAGTGCAGCAGAAAGTGAACCGCCTACGTTACTCTCACGAGTAGCCGGTAAGGGTGAAAAGGTGCGGTAAGAGCGCACCGCGCAGCTGGCAACAGTCTGCGGCGATGGTAAACCCCACTCGGAGCAAGACCAAATAGGCCTTCATTGGTGCGGCCCGCACTGAAGGCGGGTAGGTTGCTCGAGGTGTTTGGCGACAAACATCCCAGATGAATGACTGTCCACGACAGGACCCGGCTTATCGGCTGGCTCTGACACCTATTTTTCCTTTTAGGATCAATGGGTTATGCAGGTTTCGCAATGGAGCCTGAGGCTATGGTACAGAGACTGGTACAGAAGAAACACCCCTTTATATTCCTTCGTGAAAACACCTGCTACTTTCGTTTTGCGACTCCGACTCATGTCAGAAGATTGCTTCCAGAGTTTCCCAAAGAAGTTAAACGTAGTCTGAAGGCAGACTCCTATGCTCAAGCCGTTTCCTTAGTTGGTCGAAAGTTAGATGTCATTCGGTTGATTTCACAGTGCAGTGATGGGGCTTTGTCGAATGGAAAGTATCGGAAAGACAATCAACCGTTGTTCGAAAACCTACTTCACTTTGTTGGTGATGTGCCGGTGTCGTCTGTAACGAAAGCCAGTCTGAAAAATGCACTAAAGAAAATAGCGGGTTTACCTCAGCGGAACAAAAATTACGGCTTCGGTAAGTTCGAGCATTGTATCGCGGAATTTTTTAATTATTTCCATGAAGGGAGCGAGCTGAGTAATGAGCCCGAGGTCGTCTGATAAAAGAAAACGACTCCCGAAGGAGCCGCTTGTCTTGATATATTTGCGACCCGCTGGTTACGATGAACTAAGGCAGGTCTGGAGGTAAATTCAGGCTTTAGATT
>CAJWCA010000049.1 GCA_913020395.1 uncultured Cellvibrionales bacterium
AAAAACACCTTACCCTAACCATTGGCGCATTGAGGCCGTTACCGCTTCTGGCTGCTCCAGCGTCGACATGTGCCCGCAATTATCGAGAATGCACAAAGCTGCTCCGGGAATCCTGTCGGCCATCTCCTGGTGTCGGTCAGGAGGGCACAGCTGATCCTGCTTTCCACACAAGATCAGGGTCGGACAGCGAATCTCCGCCAGATCCTCGAGGCTATCAGGCCTGTTAATCACCGCCTCTACCTGATTGCGAAAAATATCGCTGCCATTGTCCAGGGCCATATTCACAATCGTCTCAACTAAGGTCTGGTTTTTTAGACTTGCGGATGTGAAATACAGAGGCATCAGTTTATCTCTTAACAGCGCCTCCAGACCTTCCGAATCGACCACAGCCAGCTGATCATGTTTTGCCTGAACGCCCGCCTCAGTATCAGCTCGAGCATTAGTATCTAACAACGCCAGATGACTCACTCGTTCAGGCGCCTGACGATAAATCTCAAATGCTAAGATGCCGCCAAAAGACAGCCCCGCCAACGCAAACTTGGCAGGTGCCTTCGCCAGAATTTTTTCCGCCAGCACGGGTAAACTAGCATCCGTTCCAACGGGCATCACAAGCGGATCGGCAATATCGGATAAGTGCTCAAGCTGATGAGCCCATAACCTTTCGTCGCACAAAGTGCCGGGTAATAACAACAACGGGATTCGTTTCACATTGGGCCCATTTCTTGATTTGTCATTCTTAGGCAACTCCCACAGGCACGCGCACTGAGTTTCGAATAATAAGTTCACCGGGCAGCGACGCCTGGTGAGCCGGTTTGTCATGGTGCGACACCTGGTTCATCAGATTCTCAAGTGTGAGTTCAACCATTTTTTCGACCGGTGGTTTAACCGTAGTCAGTCCATAGTTTGCCCAATGGGCATTGTCGATATCGTCAAATCCCACAATGGACACCTGTTCTGGGATTGACAGGTTTAATTTCGTACGCAAGGCATCCATCGCCCCCAGGGCCATCAGATCATTTGCACAGAAAATGGCATCTGGCGGCTGTGGCAACAAAAATAAACTCAAGGCGGCTTCGTAACCCCCCTCGTAGGTATAATTGCCCACAGCCCGAATCGGTGGGGACAAACCCAGCTCTCTCACCTTGGCAGTGAAACCAAACTCGCGGTCGCGACTCGTTGAAGTATTTTCAACACCGGCAATAAATGCCATGCGACGCGCACCAGACGTGTAGAGGAAATCTGCCACACTCCGAGCAGAACCCACGTCATCACAACAAATTGAAATCGCTCGAGCGGCAGGTACATAGCGATTAAACAAGGCAACAGGCGTGCCCATGTTCATACAACGGTCAGCCATTTCTGATGACAGGGTTGCCGAGGTAATCACCACGCCGTCCACCTGATACTCCATTAGTTGGGGCAATACATCATCCACGTCTTGATCGCGGTCAACCATGAACAGTAAGCCTTTATGGCCCCTTTCTTGTAATTTGCGGACAAAGATATCCAGTACATTGGGATAAAATGGATTAACAATATCTGCCATGACAATGGCGATCATATTGGAGGTTTTGCTGATTAAACTCCGGGCAATGGCATTGGGTTTATAGCCGAGTTTCTCAGCGGCTATTTCGACTTTGCGCCGGGTTGATTTTGAAATACTGCCGCTGGGGCTGTAAGCTCTGGACACCGCAGACTGAGACACACCCGCTTCTTTTGCAACGCAATAAGAAGTCACATTTTTAAGTCGAATGCGTTCGTTTTTCTCGCTCATAATCCTCGGTTCCACAATGGCCAATCGCGCCCTGCCCGGCACCGGTCAGATCCAGGGATTTCGTAAAGAAATACATAAATCCGACCTCGGAGACACCACTCTCGCAGATAAAGACTTCGAATGCAAAAAATAGATGCAATATACCCACTTTGCGCCTACGGGTCAGCCTTAGGCGTTATATTTGGGTAGTCGTAAATCGAAAACGATAGCAGCCGCGCGCAACAGGAAACCGATGGCAGAGGCTACCAGAACCCCATAAACGGCAGAAACGGCCAACTCCACTAAGACGGCGTAGACAATAGCCCCCAATAAAGCACAGGACACATAGATTTCAGGCCCCAGCAATACCGGTTTTTTATTCAGCAGAATGTCACGTATCACTGAGCCGAAGGTCGCTGTCGCCACCCCCATTGTGACAGCCACCAAAGGGTCGGCCCCCAGTTGTAACGACTTCGAACACCCCAGCACACTAAATAGTCCAAGCCCGGCGGCATCCATCCACAATAGTGCCCGCTCAAGTGATACTAATAATCTGGCCGCGGCAAAAGTCAGCAATGCGGCCCCCAGGCACACCTGCAGATAGATGGAGTTTTCTACCCAGAACACATGAGGCGCATTGAGAACAACGTCCCTAACAGTGCCCCCGCCTATGCCTGTGACAGTGGCCAGAAGCGCAAATCCAAAAATATCCAGCCGTTTTTCCGCCGCCGCCAAAGCGCCACTGATCGCAAAAACTCCCACAGCAACAATATCGCAGTAATATATGAGGGACTCTATTGGCATGACCTTACCTATTGTTGAAGAAAAGCTGATTTGAGGCCTTAGATTTCAGCCCTTTGTGTTTCCCGCATAACCGCATGCGCCTTAGGGGCCATAGACTATTACCAGCAAGTTCCACGATACAGGATATTATTCTTGCATCCAAGAAGAAATAAACCTATGATACCGCTCATCTACCAACCAAAACTTAAGATCAATCGATTTTAAGGATACAAAGGGCTTCAACATGCACTGCCATCAATACGGCCGTATCATGCCTAATCGGGTCAGCCCTAACCGCTACTCTTGCGCACCCTCGCCACTGCGAATGTGAAGCTGATAATCACTCAATCAGCTCTATCCGTAGCGACCACAATCCTGGTCAGCGATTAACAAAGCGGGCATTACTTTTTTAAGCTCGCCGTGCACAAGAGACTTTCAAAATGAATCACTTCATCGATTATTTCGTGCCTCCTCACGACCCCATTCTCGGCATCCATCCAAGTAACCTTGCGGACTACCTGCACCTCGGCAACTGGCAATCCAAAGCGATTAGCCTGGAAAAAGGAAAGGCGTCTTTATACGTTTATCTCTGTAAAGCGGTCAGCCCTCGAAAACACAAACACTATTTTTCTGTCAATGTTTATGACGTGGGTACAAAGGCGACACTATCGCGAAAGCTATTTTCCACACCAGAGGCAGCACTGGGTTACGTGAGTGACGTGCAGACACCCAATGCGAGTTTACCCTTGTAAAATCCGGCTCTATCCGAGAGTGCCGAACCACGACAGGAAAACCAGCGTTGCAACAAACAAGACCGGCAAGGTCCAAACAATGGGTTCCACTTTTCCGGGCACAACGTACCAACCGTCTGATTTCATAGGGCGGTTTTCTCGCTCGAACAGTTGTATTTGCCCCGGCACGCTGTGCTCGTGCCACTCGGTTTTAAAACCATCTAAAAGGACACTGGCAATCCAGGCGGCGGCAATATTAATTCCACCCGCGATCACAACAAACCAGGGCCAGGCAATCACAGGGCGCTCCAATCCCATCGCCGCCCATGCAGAGTCAACAAGGGGCACTAAGGGGTCTAGCGGTGCAAAGAACATTAAACCGACCAGCCCGGCGACCACACCAATGAGCAATCCCCGCTCCGAGGTATGTTTGGAGAAGAACCCCATGCCAAACATGGCAAGCTTGGCCCCCACCAGATAAGAACCCACTTTAGACATCACCTCTAATATGGACCCAGTACTGCTTGCAAAGGATATTGCAATGGGAATAACGGCCAGCCCCCACAGCACAGTGAACAATCGAGAGACACCTAAATAGTGTTTTTCATCCGCGTCTTTGTGGAAAAACTTTTGATAAAAATCTGTCACAGACACCGTCGACAAAGAGTTAAAGGCCGAGGAGGTGGTGGACATGGATGCGGAGAGAATAGCGGCGCCAATGATTCCCAACAGCCCAGGAATTGCCAGGGTTTTGGCAAACACCAGGATAATTTCGTTGGGTTGATCAAAAGGTTTGCCCTCGTAGTAAACGAACAGGAGTGCGCCGACCATGAAAAAAGTAAAATAAAGAAAAAATGCTGCGTAACCCATTACCATGTAGGACTTTTTTGCATCGCCGATACTTTTTGCCGCCAGCGCTCGCTGCACCATAAACTGATTAGCGCCATAAACAGTGATGTGGTATAGCGTCATCGCAAACACACCCGCCCAGATGGTCGGCGCGATAGAAGGATCCCAGTCCAAATTGATCGGGTTTAACTTGTCATGCATATCCAAAAAACGGAGCGCTTCGGGAAAGGCGCCAATTTCTGCGAGCAGGGCCACTAAAATAATACCTGCGCCAATAACGAGAATGACACCCTGCAATACATCGGTCCAGATCACCGCATTCATCCCACCCAGCATAGTGTAAGCAACAACGATTGCGGTCATGAGAATAATGGCGTAGGTAGTACTCATGCCCGTGACGAAGGTCACAACCACCGCGGTGGCGGTCAGAATAGACGCGGCACCCAGGGCCATTGTCACCATGAATAACAAACCCATCACCGCACGGGATGCGATGCCAAACCGGCGTTCAAGATATTCGTAGATGGACGCTACGCCGCTGTTATAGAAAAAGGGGATAAAAAGTACGATGCAGGCAAAAACGACCAACGAGTAATTGATGTGAATGGCCAAGGCGGCCATGCCGTCACCGTAGGCCCACGCAGGGCCTCCCAGAAATGACAAGGCACTAACGTAGGTCGCCACCACGGAAATGCCTATGGCCCACCAGGGAGAGCTGCGATCGCCTAGATAGTAGTCTTCAGACGTTGTCACTCGGCGACTCATATACCAACCCAAACCCAGGTTAGCGATCAGGTAGGTGACCACGATAGACCAGTTAAGTAGACCAAAATCGGCCATTCGAATCTCCCCAGCAGTTGTTGCGAGCGTTTAACGTCTGACCGGCACATAGTTGACTGCCAAGCAGGTTAAGTTGGATTCTCTAACATTTTGACTTCGAATGCAAATTTGATATGACTGGCCGTTCAGACATTAACAATACCCCACTAAAGCCGATGCCTCTAGAATGGCCCCTTGACTCCCCCTACCCCTCTATTGAAATGCGGGCCGAACGCGCAAAAAAAAATGACTTCGAATGCCGGCACCAGTTAATATCCACCTAGTGTTTAAGCACTGATATTCATGGTTAACGTTAAATGACGGCATTTGCAGATACTCGAAGTAATGGGTATATTATTGACTTCGAAACCAACCTCGAACCGAAGCACACAGAGACGCACCTGATGCCCCTGACCAAAACCCCCATGTCAGCATTGGCCATCAGCGCCCTACTTTTCGGCTGCGCTTCTGAGCCCAAACCTCTTCCCGATACTCTGTGCAAGAATTGCATCAACTCTCTGCGAGAGCTCAGCATTGAAAGCTTAAAACAACGTGGCTACGGCTCATCTCTGGAACTTGTGAGCAGTGACAGCGACGGTCATTTTCTCGCCTACACATCCGACAGCCTCCGCCTATACAGCCGGCTGGTTCTCCCGGACACACCGCCCCCCGCAACCGGCTACCCTATTGTGATCTACGCACACGGATGGGTCGGACTGGAGAAGGCTCCCAGTTACAATTTTGGCGCTGAAAGTGGATCTCTGGCCAACGCCACCATACAGCAGATGCGAGCCGCAGGTTTTGCGGTATTAATCCCAGGTTTTCGCGGTCACGGCACCGTCGACGGTGTAGCCGCAGAAGGCATTGCTTCCATGGCCGCCTGGGATAATGCCAGTTATCTCTCTCCTATTTTTTACACAATTGACACACTAAATTTGATCGACAGCCTAGAGCACCTGCAACAACTGGAGTGGCCCAACAGAGCAGATCACACACCCTTCAATCTCGATGCCCTTCACATCATTGGCCACTCACAAGGAGGGGATGTCGCCTTAAGCGCAATGGCAATTTCGGGAGAAGGCAGCAGGCTTGAACACGCCATTAAATCCGGCGCCATCATCAGCGGCTGCTTTCCGGACCGCTTCACACAACTACAAACTTACAGCCCGATGCAAAAAAGCCAACAGGCTTTTTTGTCTGGTGACGGCAGCTGGACGGGAAGCGCCATCGGTAAAAATGGCAAATCGAACCCCTATTTTATATTTGCCTACCCCAGCCACTGGATTGGCACTGTAGACACCCTCTCGGCTCAGTGGACCTGGCAAGACGATCGCGGAAAACAAAACTCAGTCAATGAAGTTGTATTGAACAAGTACCAAGAAATGTACACAATTTACAATCGGCAAGTCTTAGACTTATCTGGCCTGACGTTTGAAATAACATCTAAAAAAGACGAAGCCATTCGCTTACAACACGACAATCGCCTACCCGAGCAGTTGAAGGATATTGGTGCTTATAACGCAGAGCATTATTTGAAGGAACCGATCGCATTTCACTACTCTGACCGCGACTATTATTCTATTCCACTGTGGAACAAAGCCTTAAGCGAACGCATTAATGCTCAAGGCGGGCAAGCCTTTCACTTCCCCTACCCTGGTAATACCCACTCACTCCAGCTGAGCTCAGAATCGTGGTTTTCACCCCAGGGAAGCCGCGCGGGTCTGACACAAGCGAACAGCAGAAACATCGCACTATTCGAGGGCCGCAGCATTCAATAGCTGCCCCGAAAACAACACAAGTAAACGGCTTAGTGACTCAAGAAACGTAATATCCAGAAGTGGCGACAAACCGCAGGAATCAAAAAAGGGCGCCTAAAGGCGCCCCAAAGAGAGATCAAAGAAACCCAATCAGAAGCTATAAGAAGCGCTGACACCCCAGGTTCTTGGACGGCTCCAGTTCGCCTGAATTGACGTAATATCCGGCGCCGCAGAAGGGTTAAAGGGAACCGTTCTGTTCAACACTGCCTCGTCTTCAATATTCAGCACATAAGCTTCAACCCTAATGTTTTGAGCATCGTAGTTCCAAATCAAGCGAAGGTCAGACTTAGTGTGAGCCTCCTGCTCAGTGGGTGCTAAGTTAATATCACTGGAGAAATAATCACTTGTGTAAGTGGCTTGAAGAAGCGGCGTCAATGTGCCCAAATCGCCCAGGTCGAAATCGTAGCTAACCTGTACACCCGCCGTAAGCTCAGGCGAGAGCGCAGGCGCCCAACCTTCCAGAGATAAAATAGTGTCGTCCTGACGACCACCCAGCTCCCCCAGACCATTCAGAGCGGCTATATCATAGCTACCAAACTCCGCATCCATCAAAGCAATGTTACCGGCAATGTACCAAGACCCGGATGGAATCCACTTCAACTCGACCTCAAGGCCACTGGCATCAATTTCACCACCATTTTCAGTGAATTCCGAGGTCGACGATTCGCCCGGCACAGTGAAGAAAGACTGGGCCTGCATGTCGGTGTATTCGTTCATGTAAGCGGCAACATTTAAAATGAGCTTGCCGTCATTCAGCGTCGCCTTCCACCCAATTTCATAGGCGGTTACCGCTTCAGGATCATAGGTTGCAACATCCCGACCAGATGATTCAAAGATTGCAGCCGCCACACCTGGAGAGTTGAAACCACCAGCCCGGAATCCTGTGGATGCAGTGAAGTAAGCCATGGACTCTTCACCCAGATCGTATTCAAAACCAAACTTCCAGAGCGTGTCACTCCAGGTTGCGGCCTCTCCACCGGAATCCTTGGTATCTTCATTGGACCTCAGTCCGCCAAGCACCCTGAACTTATCGTTCACACTGTAAGTTGCATTACCAAAAAACGCTTCCGACTCTGAATAATAATCAGTGTGACCATAGCCGTAGGGTGTAATCACACCATCAAAGGCAGAGATCCAACCCCAGTCAGCATCCTGCTCGTATTTGTAATAACCCAACATCCACTCCAGGGCCCCATCGCCATTCGAGAGAACCTGGAATTCCGTTGATTCCGTTTCCTGACTGGAATTCCAGCCTAGGAAACTCCAATCCGCCACAGTCTCAACCGTAGGGCCGCCATCGCTGTAATCAAAATCAGAGAACTGCTCGCCCTCAAAGCTGGTTTGATTATGCATCAGCTTAAGGGTCGCAAATTCTGTGTGATAGGCAAAAGACAGTGTCAACGAGTCATCGGCTAAATCAGCCGTAGAAACAATATTTCTCGACACTTGCCAGGGGCCAGCATCTTGAGTGGCACCATCAGGCAACCACTGGTGCCCATCTAGCAACTGCCCGTCTACATACCCGCTAATCTGCTGATAACCCCAGACCGCGGTTGTGTTGCTATCTTTTTTAGAATCGGAGTAGCGAAGTGTTGCCTCAAAATCTTCACTGGGCTGCCACTTGGCGGTCAGGCGCCAAATCTGAGTATCCTGCGCATCGAGGTCATCGCTCGTGCCGGATACATAGGTATTCTTTATGTAGCCATCGTGATCGTCGGTCATGCCAGCGAATCGAATAGCAAATTGATCATTCACTGGGATATTGACTACAGCCTCGAGCCGCTTGCGATCGTAATCGCCATAGAGCCCCTGGATCTTTCCAGAGAACTCTTCGAAATCCGGATCGTTGCTGATTATATTGATCGTACCGCCAAAGGTATTGCGGCCATAGAGAGTGCCCTGAGGGCCTCGCAAAACTTCAATGCGACTCACATCAACATAGGAACCCAGTGCCTGAGTGGTAGTGGCGACGTAGACACCGTCCTGAAAAATACCCACAACCTGCTCTGCCTGTGTGCCAACATTATTGGTTCGAGAACCACGCATTGCCGGGCGAGCTTCGCTGCCGGACTGGCCAATTCTCAACCCGGGTACGATGTGCTCCAAGCGGGTAATATCCTGAATGCCAGCGCGAGCGATCATCTCCGCGCCTACTGCCGTTACAGACGCTGAAACGTCCTGAATACTTTCTTCACGCTTTTGGGCGGTGACGGTGATCTCTTCCAGTAAAAAAGACATGTCATTGCCATCGTCCTGCGCTAGAGCGGGTGATGAAACTACCAAGGAAATCGCTGCTGCCAGTGATGCTTTTATTGCCACTTGCTCGGAACCAAATTTGTTCACGGTCTAGTCTCCTGTGTCGTTCATTATCGACAATACGATTTAACGATCATTTATACCCTTTTTTACCGAAGGGCTTATCGCTACAAGTAATTTTGCAGCCGAAGTCAATTTACATCATAGTGACTTCGAATTCAACAGGGGTATACGCCAATACTAGCAGTAAATGGCCAATTTTCCAGCAATTGAAATACGGATTTTTGGAGTGGAAACACGAGGAGCGGCAGCCTCCAACAGGCAGAAGAAGATATAAGCCACTGATTAATATGGGTTAATTGAATAGACCAGGAAAATGGGCGCGATTATTGGCTCATCCGTAGAAACACAAGCTGACCAACAAAAGTAAGAGAATAAAAGTTTAAATTTCTGCATTCGAAGTCATTTTGACCCGCAACAACCCCGCTTTCGGGCGGCATTCTCCGACCACAGTGACCTGCTAGATCAGGTCGCGACAGGAGATATCAATGTGGAACATTAAGCGCCTGTAACAAAGGCCTCAAATGACCTTCGTATCTTTTCCAGGCTTGCAGAGCGCTCTTATAGATAGGTCGGCGCACCTGGCTGGCGCTAGGTGTTCTCACCAGACGCGTGGACTGATGAAAATTCAACACGTCTTGCTCATAAGGCAAATCCAGAAATTGTAATAAAGTTCGACTTTGAAGCTCAAGGTCGGCGACCGTGTCTTCATAACTGACTCTGAGAATACGGTCGGGAAATAACCTTTGCCAGCCATCCATTAGCTTTTGATAGCAGGAGTACTGATGACCTAAGGCGCGAAGGTCGTGGGCATAAGTTTGCGGGCCCGAGAAAGGCAATTTATAAATGGAAAAACAAACATCCACAGGATCCCTCTGGCAAAGAACAAATTTTGCATTTGGCAAGGCCAAAGCCAGCATTCCAATGTATTGGAAGTTCAGCGGTGTATTGTCTACGACACGTCCGGACACACCTTCATATTTGGGAATTAACCTATTGTTAAAGTACTTAATCTTTTCTGCACTTAGCTGGGTGATTAATTGCGGGAAATCCTCAGCAGTGAAATTCCCTAAGGCAACCAAGGCGTCTGAAACGTGCCCCACCTCTCCAACATTTTCCACCTGCGAGTGACTGGCAATAATCTGCCCAGTTAAGGTATTTCCAGAGCGAGGCATTCCAACGACAAATATCAATGGTTCATCGCTGCCACTTTCAGCAACTTGGTTTTTATTTAGATAACTCTCGGTGCAATCCAGCAGGCTCTGATAAAAGCGCGCAGTTTCTTTCTCCTCGTAAAGATTGCCCTTTGAGCGAAGTTTATTTGCTTTATTCCAGCAAGCAAATGCTCGCTCACAATCTCCCCGCTCGTCGTTTATTTTCCCCAGTGCATACCAGAGCATATCGACATTCTTGGTGCTATCGCTCACCTCCTCAGCCAGTGCGTCTAATGCAAGCTTTTCTTCATCGAGACTTTTACGTCCTTTTAATTGAGCTAATTGGTAATGATAAAGCGCATTATCCGGCTCCATATCAATAGCCCGACGAGCGAACGTTGCGGCACCGTCAAGCTGCCCCATCTGCTCCAGCAATACAGCCTTTGCATACACAATCCGCGCATCACAGGCATCCCGACCGAGCAAGCGATCTAGAATTTCCAATGCCTCTTCAGGCCTTTCAGTTTGGCGGTAACCATGGGCCAACCCAATTTGCGCATCGAGATAGTCCGGCCGGTACTCAAGGGTTTTTTTATAATAGACAATTGCATCAGAAAATCTGGCGTCTGACTGCAGAATCTCCGCCTTACGATACAAGAAGCGAGGCTCTCGTGGCTGCAAGCTCAAGGCTTGCTCTGCGGCATAAAGCGCCTCATCCAAGCGCTTTAAGGCCTGCAGGGTTGCAGACAAATTACACCAGAACTCTGGATTGTTTTTATTTAAACTCAATGCTTGCCTGTAGAGTGCCTCAGCTTCGGTCAACCTTCCTGCGTCCAGCCGGATATTCGCCAAAGCGTCTAGTGCCACAGGGTTCTCCGCGCGCAAGCTCAGCGATTTCTGCAATGCTTCTTCTGCGTCTTCGCTACGGCCAAGCGCGATTAAAGCCAATGCGTAATTACACAATGCTTGAGGATCCTCTGGACGAATCCTCAAGGCGCGCTCGATTAGTGTCGCTGCCTCTTGGGGCCTCTGAGTATTAACACACAGCGCGCCCAACAGATTTAAACCGTGGATATTATCCGGATCGTCTGCCAATACCTGGCGAAATAAGTTTTCTGCAGCCGATAAATCGCCCTGCCTCTGGAAGGCGAGGCCACTTTTCAATAGGTTCATGTGTTGACTCAAACGACACTCCTTTACGACGACCTACAGGTAAAACAAATGCAACTTCACACTGAATATACAGTAACGAAAAAGCCCCGCATATGCAGGGCTTTTAAAAACAACGCTAAAACAAGCGTCACAGATCAAGCGTTTACATTAAAAGTTATAAGCCGCTCTTAGACCCCAGGTTCGCGGGTTGTTGAAATCGACAACAGCACGCGCGCCACTGTAGGTATCGGAACCCGTGATTACCAGCTCATCCGTTGCATTACGCACATAGGCCTGAACACTGAAGGCGTCGCCCGGAGCGTACCAGGTTGCACTCAAATCAGCACTCACATAGGACTCCTGCTGGGCCCAAAAATAGGGTACAGACGTCGTGGTGTAATCATCTGAATAATACAGATAGATACCGGGCACGACATGCCCCATCTCTCCGAGATTAAACTGATAGCTCATTGAAAGACTAACCGTCAGGTCCGGCGAATAAGGCGTATCCATCCCATCAAGCAGGAAGAATTCCGTACCACCAGCAACCTCCGTTGGCAGGCCACCATTTTCGGTGTAGGGATTTTGTTTGGCAAAGTCACCAAACTCAGACATGTCCACCACCAAACCTGCCGACAGCAACAAGTTCTCCGTCGCCTGCCACTTCAAATCAACTTCAACGCCACGTGACTCTTGTGCGCCACCCGAGGTCTGGTCAGACACAAACACATTGTTAACCAAGGTCAAAATACTGGTGGTCAAGCCCTCATAGTCCACCGTGTAATAGGTGCCGTTTAAGGTCATGGCCCCTTCCATCAACGTCGCCTTAAAACCAACCTCGTAAGACTCAGACTCTGTGGGGTCAAGCAATTCACCCGCATTGGTTGCACTGCCAGAAATAAAGCCAGTGGCCGTTGAGGCATACACCATTAAATCTTCATTAATGTTGTGTTGGATACTAAGGCGATAATCGTTACTGGTGTCTTCGCCGCTTCTATGCGACAGACCCCACTTGTCCCCATAAGTCGGCACATCACTCGACAAAGTGTCATTGTTAATATAACCCTTGACAGTTTTGCGGTCATCAACAGAGCGGCGCGCGCCCACGGTTAACATAGTATCGTCACTGATGTCGTATTCCGCCTGACCATAAACGGCCTGTGACTTCACTTCGTATTCAGTTGCGTGAATCCAGTGGGCCCAGGTGGGGGTCTGAGGATTGGCAGGGTTTGTGTAGCCCCACAGCCAGCCATAACGACTTTCGTCTTTAAAGTTATAGAAACCGGCGGTCCAACGCAGCGCCCCGTCAGAAGAAGACGTTAGTGTTACGTCGGTTTGCAGGGTGTCGCCGCCCCAGTTCTCTCCCGAGACGTTACCGCCATTAATCGGCGTTGGAGAGCTCGGATTGACATAGGTTCCGGCAATCGAGAAATCGCCGTCAATTTTGGAAACACCTGAGAATTCACTATAGCCGGTATGAATCTTCAGGTCAGCGAAACCCAAGTCCCAGTTAAACAAGACTTTGTAACTATCTTCTTCAAGGTCTCGGTTAGGGTGATAATCAAAAGCTACGGTGCGGTCATTACTAGTGATATTAGCACTGGGGTCGATTCCAAAAGTACCGGTGCTGGATTTACCACCACCCCATCCCGGCAACATGCCTTGGCGCGGCTGCAAAAAGCCGTTAATACCATCGGTCTGCTGAGTGTCGGCATTCACCTGAATGCCCAATACCTTGTGACCAAAATCACCGGCACCATTAGAGCTGTCTTTCCAATTGCTGTAACTCAGATTCATACTGATGTCATCAGTAATATCGAAACCTAGCTGGGCACGAAAATAACTTTCATCCGCATCTTTCAATCCGCCTTTCGAGTCAAATTCGTTAGCCACGTAGGGGTCGCGCTGGGTATCAGAGGCCGTCATCCGGAAGGCAATATTATCGCCGAGCGGCACATTTACAAAAGCCGAGACTTTACGGTGGTTATAGTCCCCAACGTCCGCCGAGGCACCGTAGACAAAGGCTTCCGTATCGGGCTTTTTGGGAATTAAATTAACCAGCCCCCCCAGGGTATTGCGACCAAACAACGTGCCCTGCGGGCCCTTCAGAATTTCTGCACGCTCAACGTCCAGGTAACCCGCAAGGGCCGACGCACTACGGGCCTGATACAAACCGTCACTGTAGATGGGCACCGCAGTATCCGTGGTGCCTGCGGAGCCTGCGCCACGCATAATTACACTAGGGTTACTCCCCACATAACGAACCTTCAAGCCCGGTGAAGTTTTTTCCAAGTCAACGATATTTTCTACGCCTAATAAAACAAGGTCATCGCCAGACACTGCGTTGATTGACCCCGCAAAGTCTTGAATATTACTTTCTCGTTTAGTTGCCGTTACGGTAATTTCTTCAAGAGTGAAACCTTCCTCTGCGGTGGCTGCACCGGCGTGCAAAGCGGCGGCGATTGAAGTTGCCAGCAAGCACTTCTTTGAAACCTGATTATTCATACTACCCTCACTTAGAATTCTTCTTTTATGGATCTACTTACAAGCCCAAAAAAACACGTCGGAACGCAGTTAGTTTAGCTGGGATGCTATTTGTACTTCGAATGCAAAGATAAGTCAACTAATGCCTGAACAATCTACAAATAACCCCGTGTGCAGTGCCTCATAAAAACAAGGTGTGCTTCCAAATTTGGCAATTTTCAATATAAACGTTATATTTCAATGAGTTATAGATATAAACAACCTTTGAAATATGGAGGCGTGAAGCGAGAGCTAATTATTTTAGTAGGACAAGTTATGACTTCGAAGTAATTATTGGGCGCTTATTAGGTGGATTTCACATGCGAAGCAAAGGCAAAAACACGCCATAGAGGAGACCAGCAGGCCGGATGGAATAGGCGCAATCTCAGAGGTGGAGACAATCCCTCCCCGGAGATCGACTCAGAGCAACTGTTCAGTCAAGGTCTGATGGAAGTGCACAATCGCTTTTTCAAAGCGACCAAAGGTTAGATGAGTGTTGGCCCCGCTGGACAAACTCGCCTGAATTGCACAGGCCGCAGACCGATCTTCATCAAGTCCCGAATCCTTAACAAAACTGGCATCGCGCTCAGCCTCCTCTACACTGACCTCAACACCGTTGCCACTCTTATTGGTAAGCTGATAAACCACATGCCGGGTACACGACGGGCTTACAGGCTCAAGTATGACCAGACTCGAATGTTTCGAGAGAACACTAAGCAGGGCGTTCGGAAATAATTGATAAACAGTCGTCACAGAACCGTCGAGCCGACGCTCTTCAGGTTTAATATCGCGGAGTTTATCGATCCGTCGAAAGGGAAATGTTATACGAGAATTAGACCCAAAAGTTTCTACAACATTGACGTTATCCAGCCCATAAGGGAAGAAACTTTTTTTGTGAAGAGACCTGATGTGGTACCCCTCCAATGAGGTTTCGGCCATTAGCTTCCAGTTCGCCTTATCCTCAAACCCAACTTGCTTAAAGAACTGTTGATCTGGCGTAAAAAAACCAGGTGTATCTTCAAGCATCTCCGGGCTGATCGGACCTTTCTGGTTCACATACACTATCCCCCCTTTCTCGAGTGCGGCGAGTTCAACCAGGCCGTGCGCCTTAGGGTCTAGATCGGGAAATCCATCCTTTCCCGGGATGTGTTTGAGGTGACCATCGAGCCCATAGGTCCAAGCATGGTATGGACAAACAAACGCGCGAGCGCAACCCTTATCTTGAGCTACCTGCATGCCGCGATGCCTGCAGCCATTGAGAAATGCACGAACAATGCCGTCATCACCCCGCACCAAAATCAGAGGGGTGCCCGCTGCGCTTCTGGCTATGTAACTCCCATTCTCCGGCAGTGCAGCTGAAGGACAAAAGGGCACCGGCACCCGCTTGAGTAGCTCCATCTCAGCGCTGAAGCGCTCGTCCGACAGATAATTCGCCACAGGCTCTCGCCAAACCCGCTCTCCCAAGTCGGTGGTTTTATTGTCGATATGCGTAAAAATGCGATCGATAATGCCCTGGTCACTCAGGAGTGAATTCATGATGTCTGCCCTATGCCCGCCCGTGATAATTGAAAACCTGCTGAAGTAGCCTGCCACCTATTGACCAAAAGAGCAATAAGCTGATTGAGCCATCCAAGAAAATACTGAAGTGTGGGCAGATGTGGAGTAAGCCAGGTGCAACTCATAACCATAACTACATCTAACAGACTGATTTATAACAATAATAATCTAGAGCACAAAAAAAGGAGACAACTGACTGTTAGTGCATTAAAGTTAACCAAACTACTCTTGGACTATCTTTTTTTACTACCCACAAAAACATCACCCCTCAATCGAAGCGCTCAAACAAATATCTTTGGAATATATAATGTCCAGACAACTGACTAACATTTCTTACCTTAGCCTCACAGCGGTTTTCTTAATTGCTTGTGGCAGCCCAACGGAAAAAGTGGTCGCACCAGGCGACATTGTTGTGACCGAAGTGATGCCCAAATTGGGCAGTGGTGACCCTCATTGGTTTGAGCTACACAACTCCACAAATGCACTCGTTAACATTAGCCAGTGTGAAGTCAGCAACACTCAAAGACAGGCATTTACGCTTTCTGACAATGTGATTGTTCAGCCTGAAGAATACATTGTGATTGCCAGCGATAGTGTAAAAGGCACAGGCCTTCCACAGGCCCTAAGTGATGCTGCGTTCACCTATCAATCGAATAACTTTGAACTCCTCAGCACTGGAGGAATAACCCTGTCATGCAAGGGCAAGCTCATCGACAAAATAACTTACCAAATTGGTGCGGCAACGGTGGCGGCAGAAGCTAGGTCATGGCAGCTCGCCTCCTCGCAGGGCAATAACAACAACAATACCAATGAAAATAATTGGTGTTATACCATCATGCTTGAAAAGTTTATGGTTGGTGATCGGCGCTTTTCCACGCCTGGAAAAACAAATCCTATCTGCGAATCAGTAATGCCCTACGTTAGTTACGACAACCAAAAACCGGTTCTCATAGAAGGCATTGACTGGGAGGCTACACTAAAGGTCGCCGAAGCGGAGTTTGCTCGAGAACTGTCAACATCTGAATTAGCCATTTGGGCAATTAGAGATCAACTTGTCCCACCGGAAGTTGCCACCCGCATTGCCACACTTTATTTTAAAAATATTGATATGCTTTATGACACAGCACCGTTTACACGACTGGACTGGAACCACGCCGTGTGGCATTTATCCTGGGCCATCTCCAATCTCTACCGCAACGGAGACGCAGCGGTGAAAACCGCCTTACAACTCGCCTACGATGACGCCATAAAACGCCCAGAAACACTAGAGCGTTATACCTATATCGCCATCGATCACATTCGAAATGATGTTGTGGTGATGGGCGACATACACACTCCTGCTCACAATCGAATGAAGCAACTCGTGGTGGCGCCCGGGAACCCTGAGTATTTACAAAGCTATGATGAATATCTGGAGAATCGGCGCAACCCACTGACACTGAAAGCCATTCATTTTTTATATACCTTGAAGACTCTTTTTTCTGCTGCAGACTAATGCCTTGGGCAGGGTAATCACCTTGCCCAGATATGAATACGTGCGTTAACGATTTGATTGACCTTGTGGACACTCACTGAGCACTGCAGACCAATACATGCTCTTCAAACACCGCCCCTATTACCAAAGCGCCTTGGTAATGGGCCGCCACCGAAGAACCACTGAGGTCCTCACCCGCACTGTAGAAAACTTCTTTCACCTCATTGCTCACTGGGTCAACCATGCTCGCCATAGATGGCGACAAATTTGCGGCGTCCGCCGCGTGCCCAGGAAAGGCCAGAATATTGGGGTGACCCGCAGTCCAAAGATTACCCGCCTCATCAATTTCGATGTTGTCAGCCCCCATGCGCATTGGCCAGGCTTGCCCTCCAACAAAACTACCATCTGGCTGGCGCTGCCAGGCGCGGATGTGACGTTTCATAATTTCAGCAACATACAAGGTATTGCCATCTGCAGAGAGATTGATGCCATTGGGGTAAGCTAAGTGCTGAATCACCGATGAGGCAGACTGGCCGTCAAAATACACCACATCAGACAAAGGAAGCCCTAAGATATCTTCCACACTTCTTGCCGGGCCACTCAGGCGATGATCATTGGTGACAAAGAAAGATCGTTCGCCGGTGGCCACCAGATCGTTGGGCGTATGAATGATCGGGTGGGAGATGCTTTCAACAAATGTGAGCATTCCATCTTCTGAAACATTGAATACTTCAATAATTTGTTCTCCGGTCGAGCGATGAGAGATCACAAACATTCGCCGCTTGCCCTCTTCACTTCTCCACAGGCTAATGCCATGTGGATGAAAGTCGGCCGGAGCATCGAGTGACACTTTGCGAATCTCTTCCGGTTTATCGATCGGGAACATATAAATGCCGTTGCCATCCAAATTCTTTTGAACTCGTCTGTTATCCGCAGAAACAAAGACTTGCCCGGTGTCCTGGTCAATGGTGACATCTTCGGTGCCTGCGGACACCGTCACGGCCTGACACTGACCGGGTTGCGTGGCGGTGTAGTCTTCGAGCATTCCTGTCGCTGGCACAACAACCCAGCTGAAGCGCAAGGCTACTAAGGCTAGTGCGCCGATTATCGTCCATTTTAAAAATTGCATCATTATTATTGTTCTCTCTTTTTCAATACTATACGCAAGGCTTCATTCCCAGAAGGCATCAATCAACCCCCAATAACAAATACTGGGCTTAGAAATCTACTATTGCCTCGGCTACGAAATCATATAGTACGGACTCAGGCACTGTACATCTAGTATTGCTCGATGACTTCTATTTTTATACGATCGTTCAGTTTTTATTGACAGGATTAAATACACCTGCTCAAATGACCCCGCATTCACGAGCTGACTTAAAGGTGTTGAACTGCATGACCGATCAGATAAACAGCGACAGTATTCTCCACGGGGGCTTATTCAGCGGCCAGGAACAAGCTGCCATTCAAGCTGCCAAAAAACGTTTCAGTCAGGCAGGAGACTATCTTGCGGTAGCTGGAATACTCACGGTCAACAACTTAGTTTATAACACCCTGTTTATCATCCTGGGGGCCATGGCGACGCAACGCGGCTACAACGAGAAACAAATTGGTTTCCTGGGTTCGGCGTTCTTGTTGGGGCAGTTGATCTCTAATCTCTCTGGCGCCCTCTGGGTAAATAGAGTGGATTGGAGACTGGCCGTAGGAGGCTCTGGTCTTGCTTGCGCTCTATTTATGATAGGCGCCGCCTTCGTTGACTACAGCACTCTTATCTGGCTCTACCTATTGGCAGGCAGCATGACCGGAGTGGCTTTGTCCTGCGCTTTCTGTCATATGAGTGGCATGGCAAATCCAGTTCGCGCCTATTCAATATCGCTGATCATGCAGTGTCTGGTAGCTGGCGCGATTATTCTTCTTTTGCAATCATACATCCTGCCAAAATATGGATTCATTGGCTTAAGTTACATTATCGCTTCCACCTTTATTATTGCTATCGTCGCCGCCCCATACCTGCCCAAAGGCACCCAGGAAACAAAGAAAGAAAATAGCATAACTGATACCAAGACAACATCCAAAAAACGCTCATCTGAAGTGAGACCGTCCTTTAAAAACGCCACCCTTCCCATACTTGGGCTGATGGCGATTGCAATCTATTTTCTTGGTCAGACCAGCATATGGGCATTCATAGAAAGAATTGGTAATGCCAAGGGATTTGATGCCGACTCCATAGGAACTATAAGTGCAGCAGTGTTAATTCTTTGTTCTCTTGGCGCCTGGGCGGCCACCATAACCGGGCAGCGACTAGGCAACTTTAAACCTTTATTTATAGGTACTTTAGGTTTTCTAGTGGCGATAGTAACCTTACATTTCAGCGACAGTAGACTGGGGTACTTCCTGTCGTTTCTTCTCTATGCTTCAGCGTGGAACTATGTACTCCCTTATCAACTACTGATGGTTTCTCAGGGGCAAAAAAATAGTATCTATGCATCAGTGATACCGGCATTTCAGTCCATAGGGGCATCCGCCGGACCCGCAGTAGTAGGGATACTTGTGGTTGGCAGCAACAGCTATACCTCTGCCTACTTACTGGCAATAAGCACTGCGATTTTCAGTTTAGTTGTTTTCCTGATTGTGAACTTGAAATCCAGACATTGAGGTACATACCTGTGGGCAATAGTGTTTACATCTCACGCAATAGCGTCAAGCCAAAATTCACACAGGCGCACCGCTTCAATAGCGGTAAATGTATCTGGCTGCAAACATTTCTCCAGCCACAAGCCGTCAATCATGGAGCTTAAACCAATCGCGGCCAATCTGGGCGACAGTTTAACTTTCGACTGCTCATCTAAACTATTAATTATGTTCTCCAAAAACGCCCACGATGCGGTATTCACTTCATCATGCGCCAGTCGTACAGCCTCTGATGAATCAACCATTCCCCAAAAAACCAACCAAGCCCGCAGCACCGCTGGCTGCAAAACCTCGGGGCTAAAAATCTCTTCCAGAAATGCGGACAAACATCGTCGCGGGTCATCACTGTGCACTTCACTCTTCTCAATGGCATTAATCAGCACACCAAGAGACAGGTGTTTATAGGTGGCTGCCAATAATTCATTAATGGAGGTAAAGTGGTAGTTCACCAAACCAATCGACACATTGGCCCGATCGCAAATCTTCCGGATAGAGGCACCTTCAGCCCCCTCCTCCTTCAAACACTCTAAAGTCGCTTCAATTAACTTCAGTTTCCCTTTTTTATACTTTGGCAGACTGAGGCTCTGTGGGTCATTCATGGCCAGGCAAGTTCCTTTAGTGACAAATCCAGTATTGCGACTTATTAGGAAAACATTTAAAATACTATACAGTCGTTCAATTTTAGCCAACTACTAGAAAA
>CAJWCA010000050.1 GCA_913020395.1 uncultured Cellvibrionales bacterium
ATAGACTATTTAAGCCTAGACTCAGGGAGTCATGGCCTCCAATGAAATTGGAGGAGTATGCAAACGGAAAGGCATATTAGGCTAACGTTGATTGCCCTATGTCTCTCAGCGGATAGCCGCGCAGAAAGAGCTTTTTGTCTCGCTAATTATATAAGCGGACGATAGCTTTGACCTGATTCAATCTGCTGCCATTGCCTAACATGTGGAGGCGTGTCCTCCAGCCAGCGCCCTTGCCCATCTTCAATCACCATGATTTCTTCCCACTTTGCGCCAACGCCCTCTTTTCCGGCATGAGGTTCAACTAGCCAGAGGCCATCATGCGGCTCATGGTCAGAGGTCTTTAATGCATTCCACAATGGGCTTCTTCGCCCTAGCCCACTTTCTGCCAGCTTTTCTTTTAACTTAAACCAAGTTATCGTAAAAGCATCAAAACCTTTAATTCTTGGTCTAACGGGTAAGTAACTGAGTTTAACCGCTCGATGTCCTAACACCTCACCGATATGTTTGGTATGGACCGGTTCATATCCTTGCCCTGTCATATTATTGTTGACCGACTCGGCAATTTGCATGAACCCTTCGCCCGCATTGACAGACGCCAGGATAGATTCTCGGTATTGGGAAAGATGTAACATCATGTCGCGATGTTGAGCATTGTCGCCAAAACAGAAACTGTATGATGTATCAACTAGATAACCATCGTAAATCGGTGAGGCATCCAAAATTACACTTTGACCGTCTTCTAATAACTTTTTCTTTGGGAAAAATTTATTGACGGACCAATTTCCCGGCAACGCAGTTCTGTCGCCAAAAAGAACCACAGGAAGGTGAAAAAATGATGATGCGCCGGATGCGTAGTAGTCTTTCACCAATTGATGGGCAACTTCTTTTTCCGTTTCCCCTCCGGCAAGTTTCGATGCGGCGGATTCCAAAATGGAGTAGGACCTTTGCTGTAGCGCTCTAAACTTCTTAAGCTCGTCATCGGAAAAATTCTTAGTTTTAACAAACATTCATTGTCCCTAGCTATTTTGGTATTCAGGGTGTGCTTGGATAAATTTCGCTAGTCCTTGTCCGGCACCTTTGCGGACTTTATTTTGAAAAAATGAAGTCCAACCCATTAGCACACCAACCGTACCGAATGCTTGTCGGCTCCAGCGCCAAAAATCGAATTGGTCGTGATGGCGAAATATCTTACCCTCTTTAAATTCAAAGGTGGCATCAATAATATTGCAGACCTTGTTTCCTGTTTGACCAAAGGTATATACAGGTTCCCAGTGCGCCAGCACCTGTCCGCTTTGCTCATAAACGGAGAAGGTCAATTCCATATCTTTACCTTTTTCACACAACATATGCCACATTGCTGCGATTTCCTTTCCATGCAAACTAAATGCAGCATCCTTGAATTCAGCCTCAGGGTGATAACAAGCTGCCATGGTCTCATGATCTTTTTTAGCAAATGCCGTATAAAAAGACTCAACCAGTGATAATTGCTCACTCTTAGTCATAACCACCACCTTGTGCCTCACACTGAATATCTATTTTGAATGATCAAGTGCATTATTATAGGATTAATCAGCTCATACTGACAACGATAAGCTAAAGTACGCACTACGTATTGTTATTGATGCAGATTCTCTGTTATTCATTTACTACATTCAAAGTACCGACATAAAACTCCTAACCCGCCTGATCCGCGCCCCGACCCTGCATCTATTGGAGAGGCCATTGGCCAGTAATTCATTAAGAAGCTCACCACCCACCCCTTAAGTCGAGGTAGTACTTAAAGGTGAGTGTGATAGCATGACGTCCCTGTTTGTAGGCTTTATGACTTTATCGGTGGCGATATACCTACATCTGACCAACCTACTTTGAATTCATATTCTAACTAAAAAGGGATTTTTGAATGGCAACTACGGCCTCAATACTACAAGTGCAACGCTCCTACATTGCCTATTACAACAGACCGGGAGACCCCGGTGGTGTTGAATACTGGGCAACTCGATTAGATGCGGGTGAGAGTCTCAGCACACTTATAAACTCTTTTGCCAATTCACCTGAAGCGGCAACACTATATGAAGGTGTATCAACTGCAGACTTAATTGTCTCTGTGTATGACCAGTCATTTGGGCGCACTCCGGATGATGCTGGACGGGATTATTGGGCTGGCCGCATAGATAGCGGTGAACTAACTCCAGGTGAAGCCCTGCTGACTATTGTTGAAGGGGCGACAGGTAACGATCTTCTCATCATAAACAATAAAGTTGAATTCTCGGTCCAGGTTACCAATAGTTTTGCAACGGATGCCGATTACAACGCAGCTGGGTTGACCGCGTTATCGGATACCATGGCGTTAATTGACGAAAATGCTGAAAGTTTGAGTGCTGCACTAGCCAATTACGTGAGCGAAGAGCCAGAACCAGAACCAGAACCCGCAGCAATTGTCGGAGTCTGGAATCTGGTTGATGCGGAACCAGGGTATGCAATTACCTTTACCTTTAATGAGGATGGAACCTATACACACTGGGAAACGCAGATTATTGAAGATGTCGACCCAACAGGATTTCCGGGAACAGAAACAGGGACATACTCCTGGGATGCAACTACCGGAGTAATAACCTTTTTAACCATAACTTCTGACAACAATGGTGATTGGGGCGGGTCGGATACGGGATCTGAAGTGATAACTATTCAGGTGGCCGGTGACACCCTAACGCTGGGTGATTTATCCTTTGTGGCGGCTCAGTCGGAAGATCAGGCACAAGCGATTGTAGGTACTTGGCACTTGGCGAATGCCTCAGACCCAGACGACGACATTATTTTTTCATTCAATGCTGATGGCACCTATTCACACTGGGAAACCGGCGGATCCAGTGTTACTGACGGACCGACATTGATTACGGATTCAGACAACCCAACAGGCTACCAAGGGTCGGAAACAGGCACTTATAGCTGGGATGAAAACACTGGGATGTTATCAGTTTTGACGATCACATCTGATGCCAACGGCGATTGGGGGCTGTCTGACGGCGTTGGACAAGGGCCCTCTGTCGAATTAGAAGTTGTTGGTTCAACGATGTCGCTGCTTGGTGGCGAATTTGTTTTTGATATGGCTTAGTTTGGGCACGCCAGTGAGGACTCCATAAAATGGCTCGGCGTTCTCACTGGCCCAAACACCAGAAGTGCTTGACCCGCTCAGGGTTTCGCGAAATAACAGCTTGTATTAGCGCCTATTATCTCATGAGAGACCGGCCGACTTTGCGCAAGGCCCCACTCTAATAGGGAATCAATATCTTGCTCCCACTGCTCCGAAGGAAACAAAGCCATATAGGGTTCAAACCACGCACCAAATAACCGACCGTGACTGAATCTGCTTTCCCGTCCGTTTGCATCAACCGCAAGGGCGCTTTCAAAGTTAATCGGCAATGGAGTCCAATAGTAATCATGTATCGTGGCATAGTACTCAAGCGTGCTGGGGTCCTGCGCACTAAGAACTGCAAAATCAATCATAGTCTGCAGGGTTTTTCCATCTACGCTCCAGGAGAAAACATCATAACCCTGGATCCTTGCAAGATTAGCCATGTAGATAACACTCATCATGGTAATATTTTGGTAACCATAAGAAGCACCGCCCCGAGTGATTTCTCTTGGGAACCCTCCGGCGTCGTTCATCTGATGGAGAGCAAGATAGATTTTCTCCAATCCATCCACAAACATTGCATCGTTGTTTTGTAAGACACCCCAGGCCATTTTAAGGCTCGCCTCAAGATAGCTGATATTAAACTGTCCTTTCTGCCCTTCCGGCCCACCGGATGTTGTCAAAACTGAAAATGACAGTACTTTGCCCATCCAACTTTCAACCAATGCAATGTCTGATTGGCTGGGTATTCCGTCTTGAATCAATAAACTCCAAACCTCTAAAACAGGCAGCATAATCAGGTTTATTTCGTAGCGCGGCCAAATATCATCTTGCCCACTTTCACCCATAGTGATATTACGAAAATTCAGAAAAGCATCTGATTCAGCCCATACCTTTAAGTGATTTAACAGGTCAGAGCCCACCCCGGCATCTTTGTAAGCCAGGTAATCAGCACCCACATTCATCAACACATCTCGAAACTCTCTATTTGGAATGTATTCCAAACACGTTTCAAAGTCATCAGAACACCACATTTCTTCCAGGGGGAGTAGTACCGGATTACTGAACATCACATTGGCAAACGATGCTAACTCTTCGGAGGTTTTCGAGTAGGAATCGAGCAAAGAAATTGAAGAGCCCCCCTCCTGCGTAAATTCTGTTTCTGAGTTAATCAACAGTGCGACATTCTTCATAATAGAAAGTAAAAAGTTTCTAACATCCTCTGGCAATGAATTCAACTTATAGCGATCATCGAACTTGCCAAAAGTCACCTCTCCTGCGGCCAAAGTAACAAGAAAGTAAAAAGATTGATTTAACCCTTCGGGAAGGCTGACAGAGTTAAATCCTGGATCGAAAGAGAAATCAACAGTTTCCGCCTGCTCGGCGATAGAGAACTGAAAAGAAAACTCATCAAAGTGCAAACCTCCGTCTACTTCCAAATCGGTGAAGGTAATAAATGCTGATTCAATATGGCTATCAATACCTAAGGAATCCCCCTCCCATGAGTTGAGGTGAACACTGGCACCTCCAGCGGTAATATTGGGTATGCGATTCGACGAAGCTGCGAAGTCACTACAATACTGTGTGAGTATTTCAGAGGAAAAAGAGGCAAGCACCTCTCGTCGTTCCACTACATCAATAGATAAAATAGCTGGTTTACTCACGGTGTACTCTGATTGATTTATTCCCCCCAACTCTGAAGTGTCAACTACAAAACACCCCTGTGGCACGTCTACCCAGTCGGGCCCCAGACAGACAGTTTCACTGTTTGATTTGAAGTGAACAACGTCATCAGGAAAGAAGTCATCAACATCGTTTACGCCATCTCCATCATCATCGGTGTCGTTGAAGTTTGTCAAACTGTCTTCATCAATGTCGGTAAATAACGAAGCAGCACTCTCTAGAGTTTCCGCATCAGAATTTACACTTGCAAGCATTGACACTGCGGCATCAATATCCTGCTCGTCTATATAAATAACAACAGCGTCCTCAACAGCTTGTGTGAAATCATTCGCGACCGCCATGCGATTTGCAACCACCACGGCATCGTCATCCCCCTCCTGGACGCCATCTGCAATACGTAGCGCGATGGAGGCAAGACTCCAATTCGGATCACCGGATTCCAGCTTACCTACATACCAATCTCTCCCTGCGCTGTCAGCATCACGACCAAATAGCTGAACAAAGATGTTATTAATTAAACTCTCACTGCTCATGCCACCAAAACGATCGACGTATTCCTGTGAACTACCAAAACTATTGATGATCTCGCTCAGGTCACCACCGGCGGCTTCCAGCTTTCCGGCCCACCAGTTCAAGCCTCCCGGGTCTCCTGGGCGGCCATAGTAGGCGACATACATTTTTTGTACCTGGTCTTCGTACGTTTGGGCATGAACGGGGTGGTTTACCGAACCGAAGACTAGGACCAATAGAGATAGACTAAACAGAAGTGAATTACGTGGCATGGTCAATTCCGTGACTATTGTTGTGGTGCAATCAACAGAATATAGTGCAACCATACCGGCAACGCCAACAAGTCTCGCCCTTATAATCGACCACAACAGACGAACCTCGCCTCTGGCACTGCTTACTTACAATCCCTTACGCAATGATGTCAGGGCTTTAATCCATAGGGTCGGAAGTCACTCACTACACTCCTGGTCTATCCGGCGCTAGCAGCCTCAATGCAGAGGCAATTCAAAGCGGCATTTTCACATCAGGCCAAAACTTGGCACGGCGAGTGCATTACTAGCTGTACATCTGCGCCAATGGCAAAGATGTATCTCTCATCATCGCTTTAAGGCCCTCTTTGTAGGGCCTTTTTTTTCCTTTCTTTTTTAACCTGGCCCCATCGCTGTGCAGCAACAGCAAGAATGAACCAAATTAAATCACAAAATGTAAAGTTCAGTGGAAAAATATCAAAAGTTAACGCGCACCAGAATGACTCACGACGAAATTTTATGTGACACAAGAGGAATAGCTTAACTCCCTCGTTTGGCGCGCCGCCAAAATAATTCACCAACTAAGTGCAGATAAATAATCAGTAAAAAACCTGAGATTAAAATCTTTAGAATCACTTTATACCTATATTTAAAGTCTTAAACTGAGAATCAGTAACTTTTTGTAAACATGGCATAAGTCTTGCGATAGTCCACTTAGCGAAATTAAATCAATGAAAATTGAATCCCGTTTAATCAACTAATGGAGTGAACAATGAAAACCAGCAATACCAAGTTCTACTTTTCTCTGAAGCGAGTCGCGCAGGTGGGAACACTGCTGGCAATGGCTCTTAACCCACTGACTGCATTCTCAGAGCTGGAGCTAGAAAAAGAGGAATTGAAGTTTGGCTTCATTAAGTTAACCGACATGGCGCCGCTGGCGGTTGCCTACGAAAAAGGCTTTTTTGAAGATGAAGGCCTTTATGTCACGCTCGAAGCTCAGGCCAACTGGAAAGTGCTTCTCGACAGAACCATTGATGGTGAACTTGATGGATCTCACATGCTGGCGGGTCAACCCCTCGGCGCC
Organism: uncultured Cellvibrionales bacterium; assembly: GCA_913020395.1. Taxonomy (GTDB): domain Bacteria; phylum Pseudomonadota; class Gammaproteobacteria; order Pseudomonadales; family Cellvibrionaceae; genus CAJWCA01. Next base: position 6,659 of record CAJWCA010000050.1, read on the forward strand.
ACAATGGGTTATGGCACTCAGGCGCACGTGGTGACGGCATTCAGCATGGACCTGAATGGCAACGGCATTACTGTTTCAAAAGACGTCTGGAAAGAGATGAAGCAATATATTCCACACGAAAACGGCAAGCCTGTTCACCCGATAAAGGCCGATGCGCTCAAGCCTGTGGTAGAGCGATACAAAAGTGAAGGTAAACCCTTCAACATGGGCATGGTATTCCCCGTCTCAACACACAACTACGAGTTGCGCTACTGGCTTGCAGCGGGGGGCATTCACCCTGGATTTTATTCGTCCACTGACAATAGTGGCCAACTCGATGCTGACGCCCTGCTCTCAGTGACCCCTCCACCTCAAATGCCTTCCACTCTCGAGGCGGGTACAATTCTGGGTTACTGCGTTGGCGAACCCTGGAATCAACAAGCCGTGTTTAAAGACATTGGCGTGCCCGTGGTCACCGACTACGAGATCTGGAAAAACAATCCGGAGAAGGTGTTTGGCGTTTCCAGCCAATGGGCCGAAAAATACCCCAACACCCACCTCGCAGTTGTTAAAGCCCTAATCCGTGCAGCCATGTGGCTGGACGAGAACAACAATGCTAACCGCCAGGAAGCAGTCAACATCTTGTCTCGCTCTGAATACGTGGGTGCCGATGCGGACGTCATCGCCAATTCCATGACAGGTACCTTTGAATACGAAAAAGGAGACAAACGTGAGGTGCCCGACTTCAACGTCTTTTTCCGTTACTACGCAACCTACCCCTATTATTCCGACGCCATCTGGTATCTCACGCAGATGCGTCGCTGGGGTCAGATAGGAGAAAACAAACCCGACAGCTGGTATCACGACCTCGCCAAAAAGGTCTACAAGCCAGCCATTTATCTGCAGGCCGCTCGCCTGTTAGTGGAAGATGGAATAGCGAAGGAGGCCGATTTCCCCTTTGAAACCGACGGGTACCGCTCACCTCAAACTCACTTCATCGACAACAAAGTTTACAACGGCCACAAGCCCAACGACTACATCGCAAAATTCACAATCGGTTTGAAATAGGCCTATCAGTGCGGCGAGCCAGGCTCGCCGCGAACCCAGCAAGCTAAGATCACGCCTGCAAAAGGATTGAATCATGTTACAAGCAAGCATACGCTTTTTTGAACTCAGCGGGCTGACCTGGCTGGTGCCTGTTGCCAACTTATGTGCGGGCAAACAGCCTCGACAACAGCTTTCGCTACTGACAAGAATCATCGTCGCACCATTGATTGCATTTTTGATGTTTTTGCTACTGTGGAGCGGAACTGCAAGCTCTCTTGTCACCAGCCTCGGCAAACTACCGGGTCCTAGCCAAACCTGGGCCCAATTTGAAATTCTAGTCGGCGAACACAAGCAGGAACGAGTAAAAGAGCAAGCATTCTACGAACGTCAAAAGGCCCGCAATCAAATACGGATTGACGCCGGAAAACAAGCAAAAGTCATTCGACAGTGGACAGGAAAACCCACTTTTTTTGATCAAATTGCCACTAGTCTGGTAACGGTGTTAACGGGTTTTGCCATGGCCAGTCTAATCGCCGTGCCACTAGGTATTGCCTGCGGCCTAAGCCGCACAATAAATGACGGTCTGAATCCCTTGATACAAATATTCCGTCCTGTTTCGCCCCTGGCCTGGCTCCCTATTGTCACCATGGTTGTTAGTGCCGTTTATGTCAGCGACGACCCAATGATGTCTAAGTCTTTTGTAACATCGGCAATAACCGTGACATTGTGTTCACTGTGGCCAACCCTTATCAACACCAGCACAGGTGTAGCGGGAATTGATAAAGATCTGCTCAACGTCAGCAAGGTACTGCAGCTCAACTGGTTAACCACGGTGCGCAAAGTGGTGATTCCAGCAGCTTTGCCGATGATATTCACCGGCCTAAGACTGTCTTTAAGTGTTGGCTGGATGGTGTTAATTGCCGCCGAAATGCTGGCGCAGAACCCTGGCCTCGGAAAATTTGTGTGGGATGAATTTCAAAACGGCAGCTCTCATTCTCTCGCTCGGATTTTAGTGGCCGTGTTCACAATTGGCATTATCGGCTTTCTTCTCGACCGAATCATGCACAGTTTACAAGCCCTTTTCTCTCATAAAGTGTAAGCACCGGAGCCATCATGAACTATTTAGATATCTCTCAAGTTACCATGGAATTTCCCACTCCGACCGGTCCTTTTAAAGCACTGGACAAGGTTGATTTAAAAATCGCCAAGGGTGAGTTTGTCTCACTGATCGGACATTCCGGTTGCGGTAAGTCCACCGTTTTGAATGTGGTCGCCGGCCTTTACGAAGCAACCGGGGGCGGCGTTATATTGAAAGGAAAAGAGGTCACAAAACCCGGCCCCGACCGCGCTGTGGTGTTTCAAAACCATTCACTGTTTCCATGGCTCAGTGTCTACGACAACGTGCGACTTGCGGTAGATAGCACCTGTCACGATAAAAACACACAGCAGCGTCACGAGTGGACACTACACAACCTTGATCTAGTTCATATGTCGCACGCTCAACACAAATACCCGGACGAGATTTCCGGAGGCATCAAACAGCGTGTAGGTATCGCCAGAGCGCTCGCGATGGAACCGGATGTCTTGTTAATGGACGAGCCGTTTGGCGCACTCGACGCCCTAACGCGCGCTCATATGCAAGATTCACTCATGGACATTCAAGCAAAGCTCAACAATACCGTCATCATGATTACCCATGACGTTGACGAAGCGGTGCTGCTGTCTGACCGCATTGTCATGATGAGTAACGGTCCGGCTGCCACCATTGGCGAAATCCTGCAAGTCGATCTCGATCGACCCCGCGATCGCCTGGCCCTGGCCGACGATCCAAACTACAACCGTTACCGCGCGTCTGTATTGAAGTTTTTGCACGAGCGCCACACGAAGCCGGACATCGCAAACATCAAAAAAACCGAGAAGAACCGGCCCAAAAACGCCGAGACAACTTCGGAGGCGGCGTGAGCGCCCTCGGTTTCTTTCAATACTATCGATCATTATAAACCTTAGGAGAAACACTATGAGCAAGCCCCCCTTAACACCGCGAATGCTTTCCGCCCTATTCACTTCGGGCCTACTTACCTTCAGCGGCCAAAGTTTTGCATCAGACTCTTTGGGCCAAGCCCTAATCCAGGATGCAAAAATCAAATTTAACCTTAGGTTGCGTGCTGAAGAAGTATCGGTGAGCACAACGCAAGACCGCGACCTGACCTCCCTGAAAAGCCGAATTACTTATAACTCGGGTCAGTATCTTGGGTTCAGCACCTTGCTTGAAGTGGACAACGTGATCCATATCAGCGAGGACGAGGGCGGCATTGCAGACCCAGACGGAACAGAAGTCAACCAGGCGTACATTGCCTGGAACGGCAGCGACACCACGGTTAAATACGGGCGACAGCGTATACTACTCGACAATCAACGTTTTGTGGGTGGCGTTGGTTTTCGCCAAAATGAGCAAACCTATGACGGCTTCAGCATAAAAAATACAAGCATTGCAGACACTACGCTTTTTATTGCCAATGTATACAACGTCAACCGGATATTTGGGGAAGACAGCCCGATCGGCGACCACAAAAATGATACATGGATGTTTAACGCCAAATACACCGGGCTCGATGCCGGTACCCTGAGTGCATATTCCTATCTGATCGATAATAAAAATGCTGCAATCTATTCAAGTGATACTTACGGAGTACGATTCTCAGGTCAAACCGGCAAGCTAAAGTATACTGCAGAACTTGCCACCCAATCAGATGCCGGCAACAATCCCAAACAGTATTCTGCGGCCTACTATCTGGCCGAAGGCGCCTACGCATTCTCTAAAATCACAGTGAAGGCGGGTTATGAAGTGTTGGGCGCCGACGACGCAGATGGCCAGTTCATTACCCCCTTGGCCACGCTGCACAAATTCCAGGGCTGGAATGATAAATTTTTAGGTGGAGGTACCGGTAATATTCTCGGTGGCATTGAAGACCTCTACCTAAGCGCCAGTAGCAAACTTGGCCCGGTGAAAGTAGCTGCGGTTTACCACCAGCTTGTTTCCAATGATTCCGGTGCTTCAGGCATGGATGACTTGGGCAGTGAAATTGGCGCTAGCTTTTCGGGTAAAGTGGGTCCAGCGTCACTCAGCTTAAAAGTAAGCAGGTACCATGCCGATGACTTCAGCGAAGATACCACCAAAATATGGTTGACGGCAGCTGCCGCATTCTAAATGCCGGGCTATATTGCGGAAAAACCCGTAGGGTAGAATTTCGATAGCTGCCCTGCATCGCTACTCCAGAGCGCTGCAACTACAAAAGACGAGCGGGTACTCCCCAGCCCAGCCTCAAAATGGCTGGGCTTTTAGTTGCGCCAAAACACGACGCGATCCCAGAGCACATGAGAAATCTTTCCACTGACATCATCTCGAAAGAACTCAACAAAACCCTTTGGATGCTCAGCATTTGAATAGACACTAAATACCAGGTCATCAAGATCCTTAAACGATAGCGTTAAGACAATATCTTGTGAGCTATCTCGTCCCCTAAAGGAAATCGTGCCTTTTAATACTCTCTCAACTGTCTCAACCTTCATCGTTGCATTTTCATGGGGTAAGGAGTAGGTACCCGTCACCGCTTTCAAAGCATCTGCAACTTTCAAGGACCAGAGATTATCTTCAGGGGATCTATTCTGCAACACCTCCAACGCGACATCCGCTATGACAAAGGTAACGCCTGTATACCCGTTTGTCGCGACTGTAATTGCACTTCGCAGCTCCGGGATAAGTATCAGCTCTGAGCCACTAGTATCCATGCCGCCGCCATGTCGAATTAGCGCAGGACAATCGTCCGTCTTCGGCTCGTAGATCCACCCCAGGCAATATTGTGGGTTTTTGCCTGTCCCATAATAAGTTGCAATCGAGGGTGTAAAAAGGCGATCGATGATTTCTGGAGAAAAAACCTGCTTGCCGCGAAATTCACCCCCATTAACAAGACATTCTGCATAGTTAAGTATTTCATTTGCCGACGTATACAGACCACCTGCCGGCAGCAAGAAGCGACTGAGAACCAATTCACACTCAGCCAGGTGACCATCCGGTCCATCCTGTCGTTTGTATCCTGTAATCACATTACTTTCGGAGTCGTTCATTAACCCCTCTGATGACATTGTTGACCTGCACATCAACAGAGGTTTCAGAATATTTTCTTCGATAAATTCCGAGAAGCTTACGCCACTAATATCTTCAATGATAAACCCCAGACAGACATAGAGGTCGTTGTTGTACATGAATCGTTCACCGGGCGGAAATACCACCGCCTTTACATCGCCGATATGGGCCAATAACTCCTCACGATCAACAACCGGAGAAACGTCGAATGTTTCATTCGAGGCACAACTTTGATGGATTTCACAGGCCTCCATGTTCGGAATACCAGAGCTGTGGCTGAGCAAATGTTTGAGGGTAATTTCAGGATGATCTAAAAAAGGAGCTGCAGGTAAATACGAGGAAACAGAATCAGCAATCGACAGCTCTACTTTCTCCTCTAACAGTAAGATTGCCAGAGCAGTAAACGACTTAGTAACGGAGGCATAACCCACAAGTGTGTCGGGTGTCATAGCCTGTTGCTGAGCCAGGTTTCGACAACCAAAACCTTTTGAGTAAACTCGTTCGTTATTTTTCAAGACGCCAACCGCTGCGCCGATGGTTTGGGTCTTTCTCAGTTCAGCTCTTATTATTCTTGAGAGGCAGCCGCTGTCAAATGTCTCACCCATGTCCCTATCCCTGGCATTTATTTGTCCCGTCAGTTTAGCTGGTTTCTTTGTAACCACAAGAAACCAGCCGCTGGCGAAGTGCTGGAACGCCTTACTGCTGAGTGAGCGCCTGACCACCATGCAAGCCATAAACAACGTAAGCAGACCCCATAGACATTATGAGTGTGCCCAAAATAATGTGAACGTTAATTTTCACCTGCTCCACCAAGACCGCAGTTATCACCGTCATTAAACAGGACGCAATGAGAAAAGCAGCCCCTGCAACACTGGCACTCGTTACAGAGTAACCTTTAGGAATGCAATAATTCGCCAATGCATAGGTGCTCAACAAACACAGGCCGATTCTCGCCCACACATTGGGTATCGCCTCATAAACACCACCAAACACCGAAGGCAATAAAACGCCATTGGCAAAACAAACTGAGATAAAAACCAGCGCCTGCCCCAACAGCATGTACATGAAGGCGTGTAGAAAAGATAGAAACATACGATTCACCTTACTGGATCTTAATTTTTCAAGCCCCAGACCTACCGGCGTAGCTGCTTGCAGAAATTCAGTATACATAAGCTGACCACATGGTCAAGTAAGTATGTTCTCCACTCTCTCATCCCTTGTATTCGAAAATCATCAAACTAGGGCTTTACCTCAACCAAGGTTGAGCCTTTAAGATGCCCGCCAACCAACTAAAACACGCCCCACTCAATCAAATAGGCACATTAGGAATAGTTAAATGAAAAAGACTACAGAAGATCTCATGCATACAACGTTCATGGTAGCCAAAAGCGCTCAAAAAAATGGCAACCTGCCCTATGGCTGCATTTTGGTTGATGCTAGCGGCGAAGTAATAATGCGCGGAGAAAATACCGTGGTGACGGAGCAGGATGCATTGGGGCATGCCGAAATAAACTTGATACGGAAAGCGTCAAAACAATACAGTGCAGACTATCTCGCGACATGCACCATTTATACGAGTGATGAGCCATGCCCAATGTGCTCCTCAGCAATATTCTGGGGCGGCGTTGGGCACCTGGTTTACGGTTTGAGTAAAAGACGTTTCTACGATGAATTTGGTCGGGGTAACCCCGCCCATGATTTTGACATTCCCAGTGCTACTGTTCTGGATGCTGGAGCACGGAAGGTGACAGTGTCGGGCCCCTTGTTGGAAGAAGAGGCACTGAAACTTCATCGTTAACCTGCATTTAATGCACCAAAGTATAGTGCGGCAATCAGGTCTGACTGCGTGATCATTCCTTCAAGTATTCCGTTCTCGTTCACCACAGGAATATGATGTAACCCTTTGTCGGAAAGCAATGGAACAATTGCCGCGATAAGCTCCCCCCCTTTCACGGTGTAAGCGGGGGAAGCCATAATTTGCTTAACTTGCTTTGGCTTGCCGTCCCTTATGTCGGAGTCATTCTTAACAAACCGGATTAGATGCTCTGCAAAACTGTCGTAGTCCTTCAGGCCGGCACGCTTCAGAAAGTCCACCAGGGATATGATGCCTATAACCTTTCGATCACTGTCGAGTACCGGCAGCACCTTAACTTTATGTTTTCTTAACAGTGCCCACGCCTCTTCCAGCTCGGTGTCAGGCAACACAGCAACAACATCTTTAGACATAATATCTTCACAGCAAATCTCACCAAATTTTCTGGCGTAGGCATTCTGCTGGGCCAATCCGTAGACCTGCGTTAAGTCTTTCCCGGTAATATTAAGTTGTGCCTCATAAACGCTTAACGCATTTTCCAAGTCCTGATGGTTAATGCCCAAACGGGCGAGCGGGCTGGCATCGTTATGAAGATGAACAGAATCTTGTGTTGATATTGGTACACTGGGGTATTCTTTTTTCAGATAATAACGATGAAAAGCAATACCCAAAACGACCAACACCAACATGTTAATGAGCACAGGAAACACGGGATAGGTATAAGCCCCAACGGCTTCAGCACCCACAATGACCGGCATCAAACCCGTAGCCCCTCCAGGTGGGTGAACACAATCAAAAAGCACCATTAACAGCAAACAAAAAAATACACACAACGACGCTTTAAAGGCTAGATCTAGCGGCAGCAATGCACACGTGACACCCACAACGGCTGAAATCACGTGACCCATTAGCAAGGGATATGGTTGCGACACCGGACTGTTAGGGAGCAAAAACACCAACATGGCACTAGCCCCCACAGAGGCAACGATCAGCATCGACACGGCACCGGGGGTAATGAGCGAACTCATCCACACGATGAGCAACATCGACACAAAGGACGCCAGCAGCGCCGGCCACTGACTTTGTAGTGGCTCAACACTGACCGCAGAGGAGAAAATAGAAGGTTTTAATCTCATATCCAAGTAGAGCGTAAATTTGAACTCGATACCAGTGATCTACATCAACTTTAGCAGTACAGCGAGATGAGAAGTAACATTGAACGGTTTTGCTTATTGTTTAGCGGGAGCGAAGTTTATATTATCTGTGCATTAATACCTGAAATTGATGACATATCTCCAACAGATGTGCCCTAATGCACGGCGGAGGAACTACCCCAACATGAAACAAAAACCCATAAAAAAGACGCTACAGGAAAGTATCAACTGGAATGATCTACGTTATGTTCTGGCCCTGGCACGCGAAGGCTCTGTGAGTGGTGCCGGGCGTGCGCTCTCTGTAGAGCACACTACCGTTGCCAGACGAATCACCGCCTTGGAAAACCAGCTTGGCAGTCGTTTGTTTGATCGCCTGCCAACCGGCTATGTGATGACACCTGTCGCTGAAAAGCTTTATCCGCACGCCATATCCATGGAGGAGATTGTTCAGGTAGCTGATAGAGAAGTGTTTGGCATGGATGCTCAATTAAGCGGTAGTTTAAAATTAACGGCCAGCTATGATGTCTTTAGCCGACTGGTAACACCTAAGTTACCGCAATTCACCCAGCGCTACCCCGGTATCGAATTGGAGCTGCTCAGCTCAACCAATCTGGCAGATTTGGCCGGGCGCCAGGCAGACATTGCTCTGCGCCTTAGCCCTAAGCCTCCCGAATACCTGATTGGACGAAAAGTATCACCGCTTGGCCATGGGATCTATGCCAGCAGTAAATACCTCAACAAAAAGCGATCAGCCGACTCGGTTATATTATGGGAGCACGACCACAAAGCCCCGGAGTGGATGGCGGATCATTTCCCAAAGGCACGGGTCGCAATTAGAGCCAACGAAATTTCTAGCATGATGGAATGCATTCGCAATCATCTGGGATTGGCTAGATTGCCCTGCTATGTAGGGGATTCAGAACCCAGCCTACGGCGTCTCGATCTAAAAATAAAACCTTCAACCTGGGGGATTTGGGTACTCAGTCATGTCGATTTACGTTCAACGGCCAGAGTGCGAGCTTGCCGAGAATTTCTAATAGAAGCACTCGAGGATCAAAAAGCACTGATAGAAGGGCTAGACTCGAGATATTATTAGTGGCGCCCCACGCACTCCCATATCCGTGCCTGTAGGGACGAAAGAACTTTCCCGCTATTCCCGCTAGGGTAGTGATTTGTACCTTCCTAAAAAGAAAAACCTCTCGGTATTCGATTAATGTTCAATGGAGGATTTCGGAGTGCCGCAAGTTACTCAATGCACAAGAGCCACCACCTTTTTAATTGCCCTTATTTTTCCCCTGACAATCGCCGTCGCAGCCCCAGAGAGTGAAAGCAAACCCAACGTCGTTCTGGTCTTAATGGATAATTTTGGATATGGCGAAATCGGCGTGTATGGGGGCGGTGTGTTGCGCGGAGCCCCAACACCCAATATCGACAACATCGCGGCCGAAGGTTATCAGTTAACTAATTTCAATGTAGAGGCAGAGTGCACCCCCTCGCGTTCTGCTTTAATGACCGGTCGATATGGTATTCGTACACGACAGCGGCCAAACGGCCCCCCGCGAGGTGTTTGGTACGGAATAACCCAGTGGGAGATTACACTGGCAGAGATGTTTTCTGAGGCGGGCTACGCCACAGGCATGTTCGGAAAATGGCACCTGGGCAACAGCGATGGCCGCTACCCTACCGATCAGGGTTTTGACGAATGGATTGGCATTCCCAGATCATCGGATCGGGCGTTCTGGCCGGACAGTAATAGTTTCACCCCAGGCAGCCACCCCGACGCCGTTTTCACACATGTTATGTCGGCCAAACGGGGACAGAAACCCAAGAAGCTGGACGTGTTCGGACGCGCCAAACGCGCGACGATTGATCGCGAAATTACCGACCAGGCCATTGACTTTATCAAACGAAAATCCAAGGGGGAAAAACCTTTTTTTGCCTATCTTCCCTACACACAAACCCATGAACCCGTGGACCCACACCCCGACTTCAGAGGCAAAACAGGAAACGGCAGCTTTGCTGATGTTCTCGCACAGACCGACGCCTATATTGGCGAGCTACTGAAAACGATCGACAAACTTGGATTAAAAGACAATACAATATTTATTTTCACATCAGACAATGGCCGCGAAGGTGTGCCGAGATCATTTGGGTTCACAGGGCCTTGGCGAGGAGGCATGTTTTCGCCCTACGAAGGGTCCTTGCGTGTGCCATTCTTAGTGCGCTGGCCAAAGAAAATTCCAGCCAAGAAAGTATCAAACGAGATCGTTCACTTGGTCGATCTATTTCCTACCCTGGCAAAATGGATCGGCGCGGAAACACCCAAAGACAGAATAATTGACGGTGTCGACCAAACCGCCTTTCTGCAGGGAGACACTAATAAATCCGCACGGGAATCTGTCATAATATACATTGGCAATGAGTTGTTCGGCGTAAAGTGGCGCAATTGGAAGCTGCTGTTAAAGGAGATTGATAGCGACAGTTACGCTATCAGAAACTTAGCCTACCCTTCCGTCTATAATCTGCTCGTAGATCCAAAAGAAGAGGTGCCTGAACTCAATTACCTCAACGATACCTGGGTAGATTTTCCCTTGTATCAGGTAATAGAAGACCACGAATTATCAATTGAGTCAGACCTTGGTGCTCCGGGGCCGTAGATGCGATGTGAGCACTCACGGTGAAAGCCGAAGCAACTAAAGTTTGAGCACCGAAAACCAAAGCAGCCGAAACATGAGTTACTTTGTCTGTATTAATTGAATTTTGTAACCATCAGGGTCTTCAATAAACGCAATTACATCACTCTGGCCCGTTTCATCGGCCACATAGTTCATAGGACCTGGCTCTCGCAGAATGGGCACACCCTGCTTTGACAAGTTGTCACACAGTACCTGAAGGTCGTCTACTTCCAGCGCCACATGACCATAGCGAGTGCCGTGTTGATACAAGTCAGGACCCCAGTTATAGGTCAGCTCAATTGAAGGGTTGCTATCAGGATTTCCGTAGCCAAGAAATACGAGCGTAAAACGACCTTCAGAATAGGTTTCTCGGGAGAATACCGACATGCCCAGTGCATTTTCATAAAAACTCAGTGAGTTTTCCAGGTCACTGACACGAAACATTGTGTGTAAGATACGAGAAGGTAACACTTTTTTCTCGCTGTTTTTTTGTTTACTCATTGTATTAACTCCAGTTCACTATTGGGGCGAGAAGGATGCCCTTCTCGCCAATGCCAAACAGTGTTTATTCATAAAACGGAGAGTTCATCTCACGGCTTGCTTCCTCAACAACACTCGCGTCAAATACTCGAGTAGTAAAGGCAGCGTTAAGTTGCTTAGCCTCTTGCGGGAAGTAGTTAATCGCAAACTTTTTGGCGTTCTCAATGGTGTCAAATGCATAGAGACCGCCGGGTGTGCCCGTATGTAGACCACTTAACCATGTTTTAGCCAAAATCCCGTCTTGCTGCTTCAACACAGGGTTGATATCGCGCCAGGGTGCGCTATCAAAAGGCAGTGCACTCAGCTGAACTTCGGTATACACATAAGCACCTGGCTGCTGTTTGTTTTTTGCTCCAAAGTGAATGGAGTCCATATCCTTACTCGCCTCTTCAACAGCAACCGCATCAAAGATCAGAGTTCGCTGGGGCACACCCAGGCTTCGTGCTTCACTTGGAAAGTATTCAGTCACAAATTTTTGCGCGTTTTCTATAGAATCGAAGGTATAAAAACCGCCAACAGACAGGTCATCAACACCAGACAACCAGGTTTTATTAAGGATTCCCGGCTGCTGCTTCAGGGCCTTGTTAATTTCTTTCCAGGGAGCCTGCTCAAAAGGAACCGATGCCTGAATTTCCGTGTATACAAATGCTTTCATGATATTTCTCCAAGTCTCTAATAAGTTGATTAATGGCCCCCTTACGTTCTGGCCTGCACCCCGGCGTGGTGTCTGTGTATTTCCTCACCGGGATTGACATATATACTATCCGTGCATTACCGCCTGGTAAACGCGACGTAATCCACACCGGATGTGCCAAAACGCACAGGCTAGCACGCACAACCGCCGCCTGTTCTCCGCTTCCATAAGCCCCCTGCTTTTGTTACCCTAGCGCCGTTAAAATCCAGGGTGCTTGCCGCTATTAAATGGCAGGTCCACGGTTCCAGCCAGCGTGAGTTCGACATTCCCCTCCAGACCGTTCAGGAGAAATGGCACTCGGCAACAAGGTCACCTTGTCAGCATAAGCTTTCTGCAGTACCAGCCTGATCTTTCGACACTCAAAAATTTGTTTGTAATGACGACATTGTGGCCACCACTTCACAAGAAGTGGCCATGGGCAGCAATGCAAAGAAGAATGTAATGAAATACTTTAAAAAACTGATCTCGCTTTTTACCCCCAAGAAACCGACACCCTCAACTCGGTCCAGAGCGATAACAAAGCCCCCCTACACCGCCGACGTTACCCATTTGAATGCCGCTAGCATCAAGAGTGGCGAAATTGAAAGCGCTGAGTTTGATGCTGCTCTGGCGAACTATCTGGGCAACAAAAAGTCTAGTGTCTCTACATAAAGAAACCTGACCGAACTAGATACTTATAGATTTTCAACGGAAATGAATTTATGGCCACACAAGCTTCCATCAATCTCGCACAACAAATGTATGTCGTTTACTACGGTCGCCCAGCTGACCCAGGCGGCCTATCCTATTGGGCCGGCATATTCGATACCACCACTGATCTCTCCCAAGCCCTAAATTCCTTTGGCACCTCAACAGAGTTCAATGACAGTTTTGGCTCCCTGTCCAACAGCGACCTGATAACGAATCTGTACCAACAAATGTATGGAAGGGCACCAGACACAGCAGGTCTGGATTTTTATGCCGGGCGGCTGACCTCGGGCGCCGCGACATTAGCGTCAATTGGCAAACAAATTGCCGACGGTTCGCAAAATGCGGATTTAAGTACCTTGAACAATAGAATCACCGTGGCGAACACTTTTACCGATGAAATTGACTCAACGGGCGCCACCTATAGCGCAGGTGACGTAGTGCCTGTCCAAGTATTGCTTTCCGGTGTGGACGATACAGGTGCATCGGTCGCCACAAGCACCAGTGTCGCGACAAGTTATGTGGCCAACCTTTTAACGGACAACGCCAGCTCAAGTTATCTAGTGGTTGAACAGCCGGCGACCTTTTCAGACGCCAGAACACATGCGGAGTCTTTGGGTGGGCAACTGGTTACCATTAACAGTGCCGAAGAAAATGACTTAGTCTACGATTTATTAAACAATGCTAACATTACAACATCTGCACCTGATGGTGGCGGTGCGAACTATGCTTGGATTGGCGCGACCGATGAAACCAGTGAAGGCACCTGGTTATGGGTAAATGGTGAGCCGGTAGAGCAACT
>CAJWCA010000051.1 GCA_913020395.1 uncultured Cellvibrionales bacterium
CCGGACCACTATTGGGCGGAATTTCTAAACCGGGCAATCGCAAACCAAAGGGTTGGGCCGCCTGCCCACGGGTGCGATCCAAATCCAGCGCCCAGTGGCACAGGGCCGACAGCCGAGCCTCTTTGGCAACACCCGGAAGGCTATCCCAATCAAGCCAGCAGCGCGGGCTGTGATAGTCACCGTAGTTTTTGAGCATTAAACCCTGCCCTCTTGCATACTGCTTCCAGGCAACGTGGCGCAACGAATGCCCCGCTTCATAATCCTGAAACCCTACAAAATCATCGGAGCCCTGATCATGTAATACATTCCCCTCCTGTTCACTGCCCCGAGAATCTGGCAAGGCGCCCCGCCCCTTTGGTGCCGGGTATACCAAGGCCCTGAGATCGAGATCAAGCCAGGTCCAGCAGCGAATGAGCCCCAGTGGGTACACTGTTTCCACCGACAAACGACCGGGACTGAACCAACCGCGCTCGGTGGCAGGCAGGTATAACTTGATTTGTTTTTCCGCCTCACTCTGCAAATTGAGCGTCGCGGTGGAACCCCCGGGCCAGGTGAGCCGCACGTTTTCATAGGGGCGGTGACCGCGCCTGGAAATCAGCAAAGTAAATTCAGCATCTTCGCCAACAAAACAATGACCCGCAGATACCGCGCTAATGGTCAAGCCCGCAAGATTGTTAAAGGTGTGATGAATGCAAAGAATAAAGAGGCTCAGCATTAAATAACACATCGCCAGAGCCAGGTTGTTCTCGTAGTTTGTGCCTAACAACCAAATTAAGCTACACAAAAAAATGAAACCAAAACCCTGGCGGGAGGGAAAAACAAATACACGACGTTGGTTTAAAAAAACGGATCGGGTGGGCGGCAGCCGACGCCGAACCCACCGTTGAAATCGCTGGCGGAAAAACGCTTTCATCACTGGGTTAAAAACAGTGCTTTGAAACCACTTTGCTCAGTGACCATTTCAACACTGATCATATTGTTGCTGGCCGGCAAAGTTTCGCCCTCGCGAACTTCGCAGCTTCCCACAATGGAAAACTGCTTCGCACCCGAATTAATTTTTTGGCAAGCACTCTCCGCAGCCAACCGTACAAACTCTCTGGTGCCCGCTATATCTTCAAGATCGCCAGTAGTGCTTTTTGTTTCGTCCATGTAACCAATATTCAGGGTGATTTTATGGGCCTGTTGTGCATCAAGTGCAACACCAAAATAAGCCAGGGGTTTATCTTCAAGTGCGAGCAAACCCACAAAGGGCAAGTCATTGGTCTGGGGGGTATGTTCTTCCACTGCCCCGACGGCCACTTTTTGATGACAGATACGCTCGGAGCATTTAACCAACTCGTTCAAAAAGGCTTGAATAAATTCAGCTTCTGGCAGTTTGCGTAAGGCCTGACCATTCTCCTCGCGAAGACGGCGTTGATAATACTGAAAGTCTGCCAAAAGACTATCTAGCTGCGTGCTATTAAGGTGTTCTTGTTCAACCAGAATATCCCCCAGAGAACTGTGGCTTGCCCACTGTTCAATCATCAGGAGTTCAACATCGTTTGCGGTCATCCAGCCTTTTTCAACCGCCATCTCACCCAGGTAGAGATCCACTTCTCGTTGCTCTTTGTTGAGCAATTCGACCTGCTCTTCACTCAAAAGACCAGCTGAAACCGCCAGTGCGCCCAGGGACTTATTTTGTTGTCCTTGAACCTCTAGCGCATCATCCAACTGCTGCGGGGTGACGATGCCTTTTTTCAGCAAATATTGAGCAAAAAAACAAGCTTGCATAGTTGCGCTCCGAGCTACATCCAATCAAAAACCAATGCGAAGGCTTAACATCCAACTGTTACCTTATTTATAGCCTCTAAACCGCTATGACGTCAACGCTGTTCAACACCCGATCAACCAGGGCATAACCGTTCTGGTCGGCCACATCGGTGGCATCACTTAAACGGTGGCCGGCCACCGCGGGCATGACGGTTTGCAAATCTTCAGGGATAACGTACTTTCTGCCGTGCATCAGGGCCCAGGTTTTGGCACAGTGCAATAAAGCCAAAGCGCCCCTCGGCGAAATACCAAAGGAGAACTCTTTGCTGGTGCGGGTAAAATGCACCAGACGCTGCAGGTAATCCAGCAAACCATCGGATACTTTCACAGTGAGAATATGTTCTCTAATTTGTGCCAATTGCGCGACAGTTATGCCGGGTTTAAGAGACTTGAGCGCGAGCCGGGGGTTTAGCCCCATATATAACTCCCGCTCAGCTCTCGGGTCGGGGTAACCCAATTCAATGCGCATTAAAAAACGATCGAGCTGAGATTCGGGAAGCGGAAAGGTACCCGACTGTGTCAGGGGGTTTTGGGTGGCAATCACAAAAAAGGGCTCGGGCAGTTTTCGGGTTTGCCCCTCGACACTCACCTGCCCTTCCTCCATTGCCTCCAGCAGTGCACTCTGGGTTTTAGGTGTGGTCCGGTTTATCTCATCGGCCAGCAGCACCTGGGTAAAAATAGGGCCCGGGTGAAATTCAAAACTTGTGCGTGTCTGGTCAAACACCGACACACCCAGTATGTCTGCGGGTAATAAATCACTGGTGAATTGCACACGTTTATAATCGAGGCCAAAGACATTGGCCAGGGCGTGAGCCAGCGTGGTTTTACCCATGCCGGGTAAATCTTCAATCAATAGATGACCGCCGGATAATAAACAACTGACCGCCAATTTAATCTGCTGCTCTTTTCCAAGCAGCACAGTGCCGATTTGATCGACCAAATTGTCAATTAACTTTTGCATGCCCATATTCCTTGATAAGCCTGCTCCGCCTCTATGGGCCAGACTACCTCGCTATAATGCGTTGATGCCTCTCTGCAGATCGGCCTTTAAATCTCGCACAGATTCCAGCCCCACCGCAAGTCGAATAAGGTTATCTGTGATGCCCGCCTCAGATTTTTCCTTGTCAGACAAACGACTGTGTGTGGTGCTACCGGGGTGTACAATTGTGGTTTTGGTATCGCCCAGGTTTGCCGTTACCGAGACCACACGGGTAGCGTCAATGAAACGCCAGGCCGCCGCTTTATCACCTTTCACTCGAAACGATAACACACCGCCAAAGGCACGCTGCTGTTTTCGGGCTAATTCATGACCGTTATGGGTGGGTAAACCTGCATAAAAAACGGTTTCAACGTCTTCCTGCTCATTCAGCCAGGTGGCCAGCTCCAAGGCGCTGGCCGAGTGGGCGTCCATACGCAGCCTCAAGGTTTCCAGCCCTTTTAAAAATACCCAGGCATTGAAGGGGCTCATTGTGGGCCCGGTGGAGCGCAGGAAACCCAGCACTTCATCCATTTCCGCTTCGCGCCCACAGACAACACCGCCAATGCAACGACCCTGCCCGTCCAAAAACTTGGTGGCCGAATGTACAACGATGTCTGCGCCCAGAGCCAGAGGCTGCTGCAAGGCCGGGGTGCAAAAACAGTTGTCCACAACCAGTAAACACTCTTTGGCATGGGCAATCTCCGCCAGTCTGGGCAGATCTACTACTTCACACAAGGGGTTTGAGGGGGTTTCCAAAAACAGCATACGGGTATTGTCTTGAATCGCCGCCTGCCATGCGGCGTAATCACCCGGAGCCACAAACGTAGTTTCCACCCCGAATTTTTTCATATATTTGGTAAACAAAACGGTGGTTGTGCCAAAGACGCTGCGCGAACAAACCACGTGATCCCCAGACTTGAGCAGGGCCATGCAAGTGCTCAAAATCGCTGCCATTCCCGAGGAGGTGGCCACTGCCGCTTCGGCGCCTTCCAGTGCTGCCATACGGTCTTGAAACGTTCTTACCGTCGGGTTGGTATAGCGGGAATACACATTGCCGGGCTGATCGCCCGAAAACCGCGCCGCCGCCTCAGCGGCAGAGGCAAACACATAAGATGATGTGGTGAAAATCGCCTCGCTGTGCTCCCCTTCATGGGTCCGAATTTGCCCTGCCCGCACCGCGAGCGTATCCAGCTCGGCGCCTAACAGAGGGTCTTCAGGAAAATCATTCATGCTGTTTACCCAGCCTCATTCATGTCATTGTGCAAACCGATAACGGCATCTTCGCCGGAGGTATCCTGCCCGGACCCACCTTTTTTAGCCGCGTCATTGCGTGCGTCATCCAGGGCTTGCAAATAGCTGTCATCGACATCACCGGTAATATATTCACCCGTGAATACCGAACACTCAAATCTTTTCACCTCGGGGTTGCCTTCACTTGAAGCGGACAGCAGGTCGTCGAGATCTTGATAGATCAACCAGTCGGCCCCAATCTGTTCACACACCTCTTCGTCGGTGCGACCGTGTGCAATCAACTCCTCTGCCGATGGCATATCAATACCATAAACATTGGGGTGTTTTACTGCGGGGGCCGCGGAGGCAAAATACACTTTAGCCGCGCCGGCGTCTCGTGCCATTTGAATAATCTGCTGACAGGTTGTGCCACGCACAATGGAGTCGTCTGCCAACAATACGTTTTTTCCCTGAAACTCCAGGGGAATGGCGTTCAGCTTTTGCCGCACAGATTTTTTGCGTTGCTGTTGACCCGGCATAATGAAGGTGCGACCAATGTAACGGTTTTTTACTAAACCCTCTCGGAAATTCACACCCAATCGTTGCGCCAGGGCCTGACCAGCAACCCGGCTGCTGTCGGGAATGGGCACAACAACATCAATGTCGTGATAGGGGCGCTCACGCAGTATCTTATCAGCCAGACGCTCACCTTGGCGCAGGCGTGTTTTATAAACCGAAATACCATCCATGATGGTATCGGGGCGGGCAAAATAGACGTGTTCAAAAATGCAGGGGGCAAGCTCGGCTTTGTCACTGCAATTTCGAGAAAACAACTCACCGTCATTGGTGATGAACACCGCTTCACCGGGGCCAACATCTCTGATCAAGGTGAACCCGGCCACGTCGAGCGAAACACTTTCCGAGGCAATCATGTATTCAATACCTGCGGCGGTGTCTCGCTTGCCAAACACCAGTGGGCGAATGCCATTGGGATCACGGAAGGCAAACAAGCCGTGCCCGGCAATCAAGCCAACCGCGGCATAACCACCGCGGACACGATTGTGAACACTTTCAATCGCATCAAAAATATCGGTTTCTCTCAGTTCGAGTTTGCCTAATTTTTGTAACTCGTGGGCAAACACATTTAACAGCACTTCAGAGTCGGAATCGGTATTAACGTGACGCAGATTGTCTTTGCTGAGGTTGAGCTTTTCCTCGGCCGCATTGGTCAAGTTGCCATTGTGAGCCAGGGCTACCCCGTAAGGGGAGTTAACATAAAAGGGCTGTGCCAGGGCCGGCCCTGTGCTGCCGGCGGTGGGGTATCTCACATGACCGATACCAATGTTTCCCAACAGGCGCTTCATGTGCCGGGTTCTAAATACATCACTGACAAGCCCCGGCGCTTTTTGCTGGGCAATCTTGTCTCCGTGACAAGTCATGATACCGGCTGCGTCCTGGCCCCGGTGCTGTAACATAGTCAACGCATCATAAATCTGCAGATTGACATCGGTTTTTCCAACGATACCGACAATGCCGCACATAAAAGCCTCAAATATTATCTAAAGTTGATTAAAAAATTGTAGAGCCGTTTGATAAAGGTCACTAAACGCTTGTCTGGACCAATCCTCAAAAGACAAAAACCCGGGAATTAAACTCGATTGTTGCCACCAGAGATCTCGGTCAACCGGCACCACGTTGGGCACAAATAACAGTAATACCATCACCACAATGCCCCCCCTTGCCAGGCCAAAAATCATGCCCAGCAGGCGATCAGTGCCCGACAAACCGGTTATCTTAATTAATTCACCCAACAGGAAATTGATCAGGCCACCCACCAGCAATGTGCCGACAAACAAGATAGCGCCAGCAAGGGTGGGTCTAAGGGAGGGAGTATCGATCAGGTCTGTGAGCAAGTAGCCCATTTGATCGCGAAATACGATTGCAATGGTCGCAGCCGCAACCCATATCACCAGCGACATTGCTTCTTTTACAAAGCCGCGCTTGATACTGATAAGGCTAGAGACAGCCAGGATACCGATAATGGTCCAATCAGCCCAGTTCATAACGTGCGAGAGACCTCAGCCCTACAGGTGTCGTATAAGTGGCGGCTATTTTAGCAGGGCCGCCGGATACAGGATAGCCCTAAATCCGCCCGGCATTGATCACGGTTCGAACCGTTTGATCAAAGTATCGACTTTTAGTGCCTTATCAAGATCGCGTTTAACCTTGGCTGCGGCCGCCTTGTCGATCTTTGGCCCCACCAGTACCCTGCTCGCCATGCCTTTGCTGGTTCGGAGTGTGCGGATATACGCCTTGTATCCCATGCCGATCAGTTTATCCCTCAGTGTTGAAGCTCGCGTTTCTGTCTTGAAACTCGCCACTTGCACCACCCAGGCATTGGGCACACCTTGACTATTCAGTGAAGGCTTGGGGGTTTTGCTTACCGCGACGGCTGTGGTCGTTTTTTGAGAGCCCGCATCACTTTTTTTATCTGGCTCGGGCTTTGTTATTTCTGCTGCGGAATCAGTTTCAGCAGGCTCGTCTTCAACCAGCTGATACATCTCGTCTGGCGCCTTCGCTTCACTGGTGCTCGCCGAGGACCGGATGGGCGCCTTGAACTCTGTCTTTTTAAGTGTTTTGGCAGGCGGAATTCGGGTATTGGTATCCACTCGACGCCGGTTGTCTTCGTCAAACAGGCCGGGTAAAAAAATAACCGCAACCGCCGCCAATACCACGGCGCCGACCAGTCGTTGTTTTAATCCGTCATCCACGCCTTATTCCCCAAATCCATTTTGTTGTTCAAGGTTTTTAATATGAGCCAATGCTTCTGCCACCGTAAAAAATGAACCCATGATCAGTATTCGATCGCCCTCGTCACTGGCGTCAAGTGCCGCCTCGAGTGCAAGGGCTACTGTATCATAAGCCTGTATTGAAGGGGGTAATGTTCCAACGGGCTCCGAAGAGTCCGTCGGTAACGCTAACAAATCCTCACGCAGATCAGCGCCAGCCGCTGCTCGGGGAATAGAGGGAAGAGACGCTGGCAGCCACTCGTCTACCAGGGGCGTTAGCGCTGCAAGGCAACGCGCCCTGTCTTTGTCGGCCATCATGCCCACGACCGCCAATGTTTTTTGGACCTTGGGCTCGCCTTCCAAACGCGAAGCCAGCAGCTCTGCCGCGGCGGGGTTGTGGGCAACATCCAGAATCAGTTGGCGAGCAAATAGATTTTGTTTTTGATATCGCCCGGTCAAATTAATGGCCGGCAATAAGTCGGTTAATTGCTGCTGAGTAAACTCAAGGCCCAAGAGACTTAATGCTTGTAAACCGGCCGCCACACTGGGCAGTGGCAAGCTGGGGATTGGCAGGTTGGAAAGGTAAACGGCACTCTCTTGCCCGTTCTCCTTAGTTCCCTCTTTAATTCCTAAGACTCCATCCCACTGCCAATGATCACCAGAGACTTGAAAGTGCCACTCCTGGCCAACGCTCAATAACCTGGCACCTACGGACTTCGCCGTTTCAGCGATACTGGCGGGTGCCTGCTGATCAGCACACACCACGGGTTTACCCGAGCGCATAATGCCGGCCTTTTCTCGGCCAATGGTTTCCCGATCGCTGCCGAGCCAATCTTCGTGGTCGATATCAATGGAGGTAATAATGGCAACGTCGGCATCAATAATATTGACCGCGTCCAGACGCCCTCCCAGACCGACTTCCAGCACCATGATGTCTACCTGGTGCCGAGCAAAAACCGACAAGGCCGCCAGCGCCCCAAACTCAAAATAGCTGAGGTTTATGGCGTCCGGGGGAGTCAGGCGTGCCGCCTGAATCCGATCGAACGCTTCACACACATCGGCGTCGCTGGCCTGCTGGCCATTAACACGAATGCGTTCACAGTAATGTGTAAAGTGAGGAGAGGTGAATACGCCAACCGAATAACCGGCATCCAACAACAAGTGCTCCAATAGCGCGGCACAAGAACCCTTGCCATTGGTGCCGGCAACAGTAATCACTTTGGCGGCGGGCCGACGCAAATCCAGACGGTCGGCCACAGCACCCACTCTGGCAAGCCCCAACTCGATATCACTCTCGGGATGCTGCTGCTCTAACCAGTTCAGCCATTCTTCCAGGGTAGTAAAACCCATTATCTGCGAATCAAGCCGCCGAGCGATCGGTAAACTTGGCCAGCAAACCGGCCAACTTATCTCTCATCTCTTTGCGGTGAATAATCAAATCGATGGCACCGTGCTCAAGCAAAAACTCACTGCGCTGAAAACCCTTGGGCAGTTTCTGGCGAATGGTTTGCTCAATAATGGCGGGGCCCGCAAAACCGGCTCTTGCACCCGGCTCTGCAGTGTTGATGTCGCCAAGCAAAGCCAAGCTGGCAGAAACGCCGCCGTAAACGGGGTCGGTCATCACAGAAATATAAGGGGTGCCCTGCTGTTTTAATCGTTCGATCACAGCACTGGTTTTGGCCATCTGCATTAACGAAATCAATGCTTCCTGCATTCGTGCACCGCCCGTGGCTGAAAAACAGACCAGGGGAATATTTTCTTCCAGCGCAACTTGTGCCGCGCGGGTGAAGCGCTCACCCACCGCATAACCCATTGATCCACCGTGGAAAGCAAATTCGAAGGCCACGGCTACCACCGGCGATCCTTTTAACTCACCTTTCATGGCGACCAGCGCGTCTTTTTCACCGGTACTCTTTTGTGCACTGCTGAGGCGATCTTTGTACTTTTTAACATCCTTAAACTTAAGGCGATCGACCGGTTCTACGTCTGCGGCAAGCTCCACACGATTGTCTTCGTCGAGAAAAACGTCGAGGCGTTTGCGGGCACCAATACGCATGTGGTGATCGCACTTTGGACACACATCCAAATTGCGCTCAAGCTCGGGCCGGTATAATACCGCGGCACATTTGACACATTTTTTCCAAAGGCCTTCAGGCACTTTGCTGCTCACGCGTTTTTTACCTTCCGAGCGAACGGCATTGGGAACAATTTTATCTAACCAGCTCATAACAGATTCTCTCTACACTGTTTATAGATTTACAGGTTTGTGTTTTTGATATTCTTTTTTACAGCTCGTCCAGCGCAGTGCGCAAGGGAGTGACCACCTCGGCCACGGCATTGGCAATTGCCTCACCACTGGCGTCGCCCATGGCGCCCATGACCTTAACCAATGCACTGCCAACCACCACGCCATCGGCGAGACTGCCAACGGCCTTGGCCGTTTCAGCATCTTTAATGCCAAAACCCACACACAGTGGCAAGTTGGTAAAGCTGCGAATTTCTTTTACTTTTGTGGACACAGAATCGACGTCCAGATGCCCGGCACCGGTCACGCCTTTGAGTGAGACATAATACAAAAAGCCACTGGCCAGATCGGCAATCATTTTAATGCGCTCTGGTTTGGTGGTGGGCGCAATCAGGTAAATGTCTTCAATGCCTACCCGCTTGAGTTCCACGTTCAATTCCACAGATTCCTCAGGGGGCAAATCAACCGTTAATAATCCGTCAACACCGGCCTCTTGGGCGGCATCGGCAAAGGCACCATAACCCATGCGAATCACCGGGTTGGCATAACCCATCAAAACGATAGGTGTGTCTTTGTTGGTCTGCCTGAACTCTTTCACCAGAGCGAGGGTTGAACGCAACGAAACGCCGTTGACCAGCGCTCGTTCATGACCCAGAGTGATAACGGGGCCATCGGCCATGGGGTCAGAAAAAGGCACCCCCAGCTCGATGATGTCAACGCCCTGCTCAACCAGTTTGTGCATCACCGGCAGTGTTGCTGCCGTTGAGGGGTCGCCACTGACCACATAACTGACCAGCGCCTTGCGGCCCTCGGTTTTTAAATCTGCTAAAGTTGTATTGATGCGATTCATGGCGTGTTTATACCTTAATTCCGTCGATGTCGGCGACCGTGAGAATGTCTTTATCACCGCGACCTGAAAGGTTGACGACAATGTTCTTATCACGGCCCATAGTCAGCGCGAGCTTTTCGGCATAGGCCATCGCGTGACTGGATTCCAGCGCGGGCATGATACCTTCAACCCGGGTGAGACGGCGAAAAGCCGCCAGCGCTTCATCGTCATTGATCGCGACGTAATTGGCACGACCAATATCTTTTAACCAGGCGTGTTCAGGGCCAACACCGGGGTAATCCAACCCTGCCGAAACAGAGTGCGTTTCAATAATCTGGCCGTTTTCATCTTCCATCAAATAGGTGCGGTTGCCGTGCAAAACACCTGGGATACCATCGTTGAGTGGTGCGGCATGGCGCCCGGTTTCTACGCCGTCGCCCCCGGCTTCTACGCCGTAGATAGCGACATTTTCGTCACCCAGGAACGGGTGGAACAAACCGATAGCATTCGATCCGCCGCCAACACAAGCCACTAGCGCATCGGGCAACTGGCCAATTTGTTCCAGTGACTGACGCCTCGCTTCCCGGCCAATGATGGATTGAAAATCACGAACCAAAACTGGATAGGGGTGTGGACCCGCAACGGTGCCAATAATATAAAAGGTGTCGTCGACGTTGGTAGACCAGTCTCGCATGGCCTCATTCATGGCGTCTTTCAATGTTTTGGAGCCGGAGGTAACTGAAACCACTTCTGCACCCAGCAGTTTCATTCGGTAGACATTAAGTTTCTGTCGACGAATATCTTCTTCGCCCATAAAAACGTGGCACTCAAGCCCCAGTCGCGCCGCCACTGTCGCAGTGGCTACTCCGTGCTGACCCGCACCGGTTTCCGCAATAATGCGTTTTTTGCCCGTGTGTTTCGCCAGCAATGCCTGACCAATGGTGTTGTTAACTTTGTGCGCACCGGTGTGGTTGAGATCTTCCCGCTTGAGGTAGATTTGCGCTCCGCCGATTTCGTCGCTCAGTCGCTTGGCGTGATAGAGCGGCGAAGGCCGGCCGACATAATGTGCCATGTCCTGATCAAATTCGGCCTGAAACGTTGGGTCATCTTTGAGTTTATTGTAAAGCGCTTCAAGTTGGTCTAGTGCCGGGATCAGTGTCTCTGATACAAAGCGGCCACCAAAATCCCCGAAACGTCCCTGGGCATCAGGGAAGCTGTTGTAATCTTTTTGAGTGTTGGGTTTGTCTGTACTCACGTTTTCTTCTCACTTAATCAAATCTTGTACTGTTACACCGGAATTTACAGGGCAAGCTCGGGTTTAGCCCCTTTCACGGTATCGATAAATGCTTCGAGGGCCGCCGCGTCTTTTTTTCCCGGCGCGCTCTCTACCCCACCACTAACGTCCACTGCCCAAACTTTTGTGGCGGCAAGGGCGGCACCAACGTTTTGGGGATTCAGCCCACCCGCAAGAATAATTGGGCGCGCTGTATTTGTGGGTATTCTTCGCCAATCAAAACGCTCGCCTGTGCCTCCGGGCACACCTTTGCGATAGGCATCTAACAATATGCCCGAGGCATTGGGGTGTTCGGCAAGTGCTGCCTGCACATCCAGCTCGGGTCGCATGCGAATGGCTTTCATGTAGGGACGGTTAAATTGTTCACAGTATTCTGGGCTTTCACTGCCGTGAAATTGCAATACATGTAGGGGCACCTGATCGAGCACTTGCTCAACGGCCTCGGCCTCGGCATCAACAAACAGACCCACCAGGGTGACAAAGGGACCCACTACTCGGCTAATTTCGCGGGCTTGCTCAATAGTGACATAACGTGGACTGGGCGCATAAAACACTAAACCCAGTGCATCGGCACCTGCGGCAATCGCGCTCAATGCATCCTCGGCGGAGCAAATTCCACAAATCTTTACGCGCGGCATTGCAGCCTCTATCCCCTAATTTAAAGAAACGCCGAATGTTAACAGAATTTGAGGGGCTTTGCTGCCGTCAATCAGGCGAATTAGCCAGCAATTGCGCCGATTTCGTCAGAAACGTAATGTGGACCGGCCAACTGCTTTGGCAGCTCGAAATGGGCCGGGTATTCAACGTTCACCAGGTGCAAGCCTCCGGGTGGTGCCGTATCGGCTGCGGCACACCGGTTTCTTTCCAGCAGCACCTGTTCTGGCCAGGATTCGGCTTGTCGCCCCATGCCAACTTCCATCAATACGCCCGCTATGTTGCGCACCATGTGGTGCAGGAATGCGTTGGCCTGAATCTCTACGATCAAGAGCTCACCCCGGCGCACGATATCGAGCCGGTGAATGGTTCGCACGGGACTTTTGGCCTGGCATTGGGCCGCGCGCAAAGAGGTAAAATCATGTTCGCCCAACAGCGACTTGGCCGCCCTTTGCATGGCCGTTTCATCCAGGTGGTTACGCTGCCAAGACACCTGGTCATGTAGCAGTGCCGGCCGGACAAAACTATTGCAGATTACGTAGCGATAGGTTCGGGCATGCGCACTGAAACGGGCGTGGAACTGGCCATTCACTTGTTTTGACCAGCGCACAACCACACCGGCAGGCAGATGGGTATTTACCCCAAAAACAAAGGCCCTGTCTTTGCGCTCGGCACGGGTGTCAAAATGAACAATCTGATTGGTGGCATGCACGCCGGCGTCTGTTCGGCCGGCACATACCAGAGTGATGGGTTCGTCGGCCACTTTGGAGAGAGCCACTTGCAGTGCATGTTGCACCGTTGCCACACCACTTCTCTGAGCTTGAAAGCCGTGAAAGGCCGCGCCGTTATATTCAACGGCTAAGGCCCAACGATTAATACCCTGAGGCAGCGCCTGCCCTTCATGCAATTCGCAGTTACGCGAATAGACTTTGATCTGCTCAGACATCTCGTTCCACTTGTGCCACGCCGCTTAGAGCGTGGCGATCAAGTCCTCAGCTTCTTTGCGCTGCTGGTCATTACCCTCTTCGACAACTTCACCGAGAATGTCCTTGGCACCGTCTGCATCACCCATGTCGATGTAAGCGCGCGCCAGATCGAGTTTGGTGGTGACTTCGTCAGCGTCGGCAAGGAAATCCAGATCGTTTTCCATGTCGTCGTCATCGTCAGAGAGGTCAAAACTGATTTCCTCTTCTGCATCGCCGGGTGCTGCATCTGCTTCAGTGGGCAAACCCTCAAAAACTTCTGCCTCCAGAGCTTCAATATCGTTATCGAGTGCTTGCAGCTCTTCGTCTACCGCCTCTTCTGCTTCCACAGCTGCCAGGTCGCCCATGTCGAGCTCAAGTGCATCTGAGGTTTCGTCTTCTGCGGCTTCGTCTTCTGCGGCTTCAAAGGTAAGACCTTCGTCAACACTCAAGTCTGTTTCATTGTTGTCGTCAGAATCGAACGCAAGGTCTAGATCAAATTCACCGCCATCTTCTTCAGACAGCGTTAGCTCATCAGAGAGATCCAGGCTTTCGGATTCAGTCTCTTCCAAAGCAATGTCCAGTGAGCCGGTTTCATCATCTTCCAGCGAGAGGTCAAGAGACGTTGATTCTTCTTCCTCTGAAGAAAAATCCAAAGAAGCGGAGTCATCGTCGCCCAGTGAAAGATCAAGAGAACCTGCATCGCTCTCACCCAGGGAAAGATCCAGATCAATGGACTCTTCCTCTTCCAGAGCAAGCTCCACGGGTGCGGCCGACTCGTCAGCTGACTCGCCGGAGTCGCTAGATAACTCATCAATCTCGGCATCCAGTGCGTCGAGATCCATATCGTCCATTTCTTTGTCGAGCGCTTCCAGGTCGAGATCGCCCATGTCGAAGCCGTCATCTTCCAAGGCATCTTCTGAGGGCTCTACAGGATCAGATGCAGCCTCAGCATCCGCACCCAGCTCCAGATCTGTGTCCAGCGCCAGGCTGATGGCTTCATCCGGTAAGTCGTCAGGTGTATCTTCCGCTGAATCTGCTTCGGGCTCTGCGGCCAGATCCAAATCAAGATCAAGGTCGAGGGCCTCGCCATCGCCAACGTCCGACAACTCGTCACTCAAATCCAGATCGAGTGAGAACTCCTCGTCATCACCCGCAGACAAATCACCAAAATCTACATTCTCAAGCTCGTCACCAGCCTCTTCAAGCGACAATTCCAAAGAATCAGATGTGTCTTCTTGATCTGCACTGCCTTCTTCCTCAAACCCTTCGTCCAAGTCCAGGCTCAGCTCAGAATGTTGATCAATTTCGCTATCAAGTGCCTCTTCTTCAACAGCCGATTCTTCAACATCTTTGTCACCCTCACTCTCGGGCAATTCAAAGTCTAGTTCTACTAAGCTGTCGTCGACATGTTCTGTTTCAATGCCATCTTCCTGGCCACTCTCTTCGGCAAAGTCTTCTTGCATCTCCATTGGGTCGAGTGAGTTTTCACCCAGCGCATCGGCATCAAACTCAGGCGCATCCACAAAGGCAGCCCTTAGTTCTGCCGCTCTTTGAACCGCACTTCCGTCGTCCAGGTTGTGAACCTGCCTGAACTGTTGATCAAATGCTTCGAGGTTGCCCGTTTCGGTATAAACTTCCATCAGTTTGAGGCGAGCCGCCGTATTACCGGGCTCACGGTCCAGGTGATGGCTCAACATTTCCTCAGCCTGTTCAAACTTGCCATAAGCGATATAAATATCCGCTTCGCCTACAACATCATCTGTTTCCGCCTCAGTGCCAGCTTCCTCGGTCTCTTCGTAAGACTCTTCATCCTGCTCTTCGATGAAGCCATTGCCCTCTTCAGTTTCCTCTACCAGTTCAGGCTCAAGAGTGTCGTCACCATCGTCGATTAGCTGGTCATCGTCCAGCACATCGTAATCTTCGAGATCCTCTTCAGGCTCACTTTCCTTGCGACGTAACATCATGACCGCCGCGCCGATAATAGCGATCAGGCCACCGGCTACGAAGAGAATATTTTCCATCAACAAGTCAAGAAGACTGGGCTCTTTAGGTTGCGAGACAACCGTTCTCGATTTAACAGCAGCCTTGGGCTGAGTTTTAGCCACCGCAGGCGCTGCGGCAGGTTCTGATGCAGGCGACTCATCTGCCTCGGCTTTAGTGGCTTCAGCCTCTGCTTGACCCGCATCAATTGCGCTGGCCAGAGGATCTGCTGCAGGTACAGCCGTTGCACTATCACCCTGCCCCTCAGCAATCTGGTTGCGGCGCTCTTCCAGCGCTAGCTGCAAGGTTTTCAGCTCGTTATTGCTGACGTTCACCAGGCGCTCCATAGTGCCCAGCTGCTCTTCCAAATCTGTTATGCGTGAATTGAGTTCTTGATTTTCGCGCTTGGATTTGTCCAATTCCTCCAGGGATATGGCTAATTCATTTTCAAGTGCCTCGGCACCGCCATCTACCGAACCTGCGCCCTGGCCGCTGCCCTGAGTGCTACTCGGCGAGGCTAGCTTGACACGCCCCTGACCACTGGACAGTGGCTGGCGTTCTGAGCTGGCACGGCTGCCGGCATCTAGTTGCGCGCCCATGTTGTCGTCTGGCTGGCCGCTCCAGGAATTGTTTTGTTGAGCAACCTCATTCAAGGCCTGTCGACGAGTGACTCGTTCGATCTGGTCTTCCGAGGGCACGCGCAAAACAGAGCCGCGCTTCAACAGGTTAATGTTGCCGTTGATAAAGGCTTCGGGGTTTAAACGCTGTAGGGCCAGCATCGTTTGCTGTACGGAGGTTCCCGCTGAGGGTTTCACCCGCAGTGCAATTGCCCACAGAGTGTCAGATGCGCCGACGGGGCCATAAACATCACCGTCATAGCTTGCTTGTTGTTGCCTGGGCGCGGGCCGGGTTTGACGGGGCCGATCAGATTGTCTGACCGCAGGTTCTCTGGGTGCGGTTGTGGCGCGCGCCGCCTCTACCGGCCGAACAGCCTGGTCACCAAAGGTCGGAAGGTCCATCAACAGTGTATATTCCCGCATAATCCGGCCACTGGGCCACTGGGATTCCACCAGGAAGTTCAAATAGGGTTCCCGGACAGGCTGGGAGGAAGTGATTTTAACCAGCGGCCCGGACGCATTGTTCAGGTCGATGGTAAATTTCATGTCGGTCAAAAAGAAATAACGATCGACACCGGCCTGGATAAAATCTTCACGGCTGGCCAGGTTGACCAAAATTTCATCGGGCGAGAGGTCTCTCACCTGCAGTAAGCGAATGTCCGCATCTAGCGGTTGATTCAAGGTTGAATTGAGTGTGATCTCGCCAAGACCCAAGGCATTGGCCAGATTGACCCCAAGACTACCTGCCAATCCAACAGCTAAAGCCAGCTTACGAAGACGCATAGGATTATCCTTTATTCTCTCCCTTTACGAATATGACATTTAGCTCTGTGAGGCATGCCCTTTTCTTCGGGACGCCAAAAGCTAGAATGTATATTCACTAATGGCCGTAAGTATTCATTATAAAAAGCTTTTTATCAACAATTGGTCTTTGTCTAGACTGTTAAGTGGCGCACCTTTTTACATATTTATCCATATTTCTTCAGATATAAGGCGATTTAGCTCATGCCACTCTTCCCTGAGGGGCATGTTTGTCTGATTTAGGTTCAGGCGACTGGCACGTCGCCCACCCCAATTTCCCAGTCTAGCTGGCTTCCAGCAAGATGCGCAGCATTCTTCTCAAAGGCTCAGCAGCGCCCCAAAGCAACTGGTCACCCACAGTGAAGGCAGACAGATATTCACTGCCCATATTCATTTTGCGCAGACGACCCACGGGAACATGCAAACTGCCGGTTACCGCTGTGGGTGAAAGCTGCTCAAGACTGGCGTCCCGGTGATTGGGAACCACCTGCGCCCAGTCATTGGCCTCGGCCAGAATGCCCTCAACATCACTAATGGGAACATCTTTGTTTAACTTCAGCGTTAAAGCCTGACTGTGACAGCGCATTGCACCAATGCGAACACAGAGGCCATCGACAGGCACTGCGCCAGGCGTATTGCCCAGAATTTTGTTGGTTTCGGCCTGGGCTTTCCACTCTTCCCGGCTTTGACCATTGTCTAGTTCACGGTCAATGTAGGGCAATAAACTACCCGCCAAAGGCGCCCCAAATCGATCGGTGGGGAAAGCGTCTGCACGCATGGTATCTGCCACTTGACGATCGATATCCAAAATCGCGGCGGCCGGATTGTCCAGCTTGGCCTCGACGGAAGCATTAATAGCACCCATTTGACGAATCAACTCGCGCATATTCTGGGCGCCGGCACCACTGGCAGCCTGATAAGTCATGGCACTGGCCCATTCCACCAAGCCTTGCTGGAACAAACCACCCAGACCCATCAGCATCAAACTCACGGTACAGTTACCGCCAATAAAGTTCTTGCCACCTTTGGCCAATCCGTCGCGGATCACCTGGTCGTTTACCGGATCCAGAATAATCACCGCGTCATCGCTCATGCGAAGACTGGATGCCGCATCGATCCAGTAGCCGTCCCAGCCTTCAGCGCGAAGTTTGGGAAAAACATCATTGGTATAATCGCCACCCTGGCAGGAAATAATAACGTCCAGCGTTTTCAGTTCGGTAATATCGCGGGCATCTTTAAGGCTAGGAATATCGCGACCAATTGCAGGTCCCGTGCCCCCAACGTTAGAGGTAGTGAAAAAAATCGGTTCAATGTCTGCAAAATCATTTTCTGCCAACATACGCTCCATCAAAACGGAGCCAACCATACCGCGCCAACCTACAAAACCTACTCGCCGAACTTGCATTGTTACTCTTCTCTTACAGTGAAGGGGGCAAATCCCCCATTAAATTCAGGAACCTGACAGTCTACCGCAAAGCGTCGACAACAGCATCTCCCATTTCGCGGGTGCTGACCTGCCTGCAGCCCTCACCCATAATATCCCCAGTGCGCAAACCCCGATCCAAAACCACACTCACCGCCGCCTCAATTTTATCGGCCGCCGCAGCCATATCCAACGAATAACGCAACATCATTGCCACTGACAAAATAGTCGCCAGCGGATTAGCAATACCCTGACCCGCAATGTCGGGCGCCGACCCGTGACAAGGTTCGTACATTCCCCGCCCATTTTTATCCAAAGAAGCCGAAGGCAACATGCCAATCGACCCCGTCAACATCGCCGCCGCATCCGACAAAATATCGCCAAACATATTGCCCGTCACCATCACATCAAACTGCTTAGGCGCCCTCACCAACTGCATAGCCGCGTTATCCACATACATATGAGACAACTCGACTTCGGGGTATTCAGAAGAGATTCGATCCATTACTTCACGCCACAAGACTGTAGCCTCAAGCACATTGGCTTTGTCGACCGAACACAGGCGCTTATCGCGCTTCATTGCCATCTCAAATGCATTGCGACCGATCCGCTCGATCTCACTTTCCGAATACTTGTAGGTGTTGTAACCCTCGCGCTCGCCATTTTCCAGGGTGCGGATGCCTCGCGGCTCACCGAAATAAATGCCGCCTGTCAGTTCGCGTACAATGAGAATATCCAAGCCCGCTACCAGTTCCGGTTTTAAACTTGAAGCATCGGCCAGTTGAGGATAGGTAATCGCGGGGCGCAAATTGGAAAATAAATCCAATTCAGAGCGAATGGCCAACAAGCCGCGCTCGGGACGAATTGAGCGCTCCAACTGGTCCCACTTCGGCCCGCCGACAGCACCTAAAAGAATAGCATCCGCTTGCGCTGACAGCGCGCGCGTTTCATCGGCGTAAGGCACACCGTATTTATCGATACTGGCGCCACCGAGCAGACCCTCGGAAAAATTTAGGCCAAGGTCGCAAAGCTCATTGACGCGATCGAGCACTCGGCGGGCTTCGTTAACAATTTCAGGGCTCAAACCGTATCCATGCTTAAAGCGATTAGGAACCAAAAAGTCAACATACTTAGCACCCATTAATCGGAGCGCTTTAATTGCAACAACACTTGCTGTTGCTCCGTCAGCATCAAAATCTCCAACAATGAGTATACGTCGATCCTCTTCTATGCACTTCTGTAGAAGATCAAGGGCAATACTCAGCTGATCAAAGCTCGGTTTAAGAAGACCCGGAAGCGCCATAGAGAGCTGAGACTCAGTGACCGATCTTGCAGCATATATTTTCTTTAGGAGTTGAGGTATATCGTCTGAATAAGACTCATATAAGGCCTTATCTATTTCTCTAGTCAGCACTTCTTACAAGTCTTACAAAGGTGTCTATTGTCTTGTCACGGACTATAGAACCACCAAAAAAGAAAGGAATTTCATAGGCTAGTGAAGGATTATCTTTTGCTGACATAGAGGTCCAGTAAGTATCCATCTGTGTGTTTGGGAATAATAACGAATCTATTAAAATATCACTGTCGCCATAATAATCAACGATAGATTTTAACTCATCTCTTGTTGGAAGGCGCCAATCCGAATAGGTGCAAAGCTCGGCCTTATTAATGTCCTCAATGTAGGTCTGTGTATTGCAATTCTTACCCCAATAGCAATTTTTGCTATATATACCATTCTCTCTGCCACTTACACCATCAAACCAAGTGTAGGTATTTAGAGCGTACTGTATACCTTCACTTTCACTCTTAACTTCCCAAACTAGAGAGCTCTTATTATCTAATACGCATGACCATTCTGAGCTTTCGAGCTCTAGGATTTCAGCGTCATTTGACATCTTCAGAAAATCAGCATTAATACTTAGGCTGATTGACATAAATAATGAAAGTAATAGGGCATTTTTCATGCAAGAGTAGTTAGTAATTAAAGTAAGTTTATATTCTACCAGTTAAGACGATTATTAAAACAACTGCTAGATTTTTTCAATAATATTATTTATAAAGAGGGTTGTTTTCGCTGGAATAAAAGCAGCATGACACCTATAAAAATAAAACTATCAGCTAAATTAAAGACAGGCCAATAAAACCCATTGACATGCATATCAATGAAATCAACTACGTAA
>CAJWCA010000052.1 GCA_913020395.1 uncultured Cellvibrionales bacterium
AGGTTTCAGCGAACAAAGCTGCTTGAATTTAATTTAAGTAGATTTGGATAGATTAAGCAAGGGATGTCTATTGTGGATCAAAAGCGAGCCAAGTGGGTGAAGTACGACCACTGGCTGCTTAACCTGACATTTCAGACCTTATTTCTCTTATATCCACCTGATGAACTGTCAGCGAAAGTAAGAAACTATCAGCATGCCTGCCAGGCCAAGTTTGAGCTACTACAAATTAAGAGTAGAGAGATTCTAATATTGTCCCTTATTCCAACAGCCCCTTTAGCGTTTTAAGTCCCTCCTTGGCTTTCACCTCCAGGTCACCTCGCAGCAATTTGATTACGTCATCTCCCTCGGTCAAGCTATTAGAGCGACTGTGATAACTCAAGTTAACTTCACACATCCCCAATTGATTCTCTGAAAACAATACCGTCATCTGAGGTAGTATCCCCTCTAGATCACCTTTTGTTAAAAAAACAACAGGTCTTTCACAACGATCAACTTCGATATTTAACAACGACTCTCCATTTGGCAATAAAAGTGTTTCCGAATATCGCTTTCCCACTACACCGGGAGGCATATTATCGGCCGAACGAATGTCAACGACTCCAGGGAACCAATGTTTGTAGTTCTCCATATTTGAAACGTAGAGAAAAACAGTGTCTGTGGGCGCGTTAATGGTAATCGTAGTACTTGCAAGTTTAATCATAGTTCCTTCCATCTAATAAAATACTTCGTCTCAAATGCTGGTACAGGAAAACTATAAACATTCGTTGGATTACTATAAAGTGATGCTTTGTTATCTGTTGCGTAACAATATGGAAATCAATGTTCTATCACTATAATTCACATAGCCCTCTCAATCTAACGAGCTGGAAGCATTCAAATGTCTACACTTAACCACTACCGGGTGTTTATTGCTATTGTTGAAACTGGCAGTATTCAGCAGGCCGCCCTTCACCTGAACTACTCTTCGCCCGCGGTAAGCAAGCAACTCAGCCGCCTGGAAGAAAACCTGCAAGTTCAGCTTTTTCACCGCTCTCATAAAAAACTGTCTATTTCTGAGGCTGGGAAAAAGTTTTATCCTAAGTGCAAGGATATCTTGTCGGCCGTGTCTCAGGCCGAAGATGAGCTACTTGAGGAACAAGATGCCCTTAGCGGTGATTTGTCTATTACCGTATCAAGAGCGCTGTGCCGATCCTCTCTTTTTGATGTGATTGCTCAATTTACACAGAAACATCAAAAAATAAATTTCAACATTCGATTCAGTGACCACCTCGAAGACCTACATAATGACGATATTGATTTTGCGTTCCGTCTAGGCAAGCTTCAGGATCACTCTCATATGTCTGCGATCCCTCTCATTCAAACTGAGTTAAGGGCCTGCGCCACACCAAACTACATATCCAGTCATGGGGAACCTGATCGGCCCTCCAATCTTGGCACCGCCAAATTGATAGGTATGTCCACCACCGCTCGTTCTAAGGCTTTACGAAAGTTTCTGAAAAGAGAAAAGTTTGATCAACACAGTGCCGCCATGCATATCTGCAATGATATCGAGGGTGTATATCAGTCGGTGCGGGCCGGTTTAGGCATTGGTTTCCTGCTTGATGTTTCAGTCAAAAGAGAGCTCGAAGAAGGTAGTTTTGTCAGCATTTGGTCAGACCGAAACTTACCTAAAAAACGCCTTTATCTACTGTTCAAAACCAACCACTGGCACACTCAGAAACACCGGGCTTTCATTTCCCACATAAAAAACTCTTGTTTGAAATACAGGTAAAAAAGAAGCCCCAATAATGGGGCTTTAATAACTTCAAGGGGGATACAATGAATGATGATTAGGCGGGGTAGGCAATGGCCTTGGACAACACTTTTTCAGCGCTAATGTCTTTACTCCCGCATTCCTCGATAACGGGTTTGCTAAATATGTAGACTTGATCTCTCTCAGATCCTTTCGCGCCCCCTTCAATAACAAAAGAGACGTGTTCATTTTTTGCCAGACTGCGCAGTGAGCCACTATAGTCACAGAGTGTGCTTACCAGGTTATCAACCAGGCCCGCCATCTGCTCTGCGTCATGTTTCTCACGCTCAACCCTCATCTTCTCCATCTCTTCACGGGTTCTTTGTTTTGC
Organism: uncultured Cellvibrionales bacterium; assembly: GCA_913020395.1. GTDB lineage: Bacteria > Pseudomonadota > Gammaproteobacteria > Pseudomonadales > Cellvibrionaceae > CAJWCA01. Next base: position 2,124 of record CAJWCA010000052.1, read on the forward strand.
CACACGTAAACTTTCACGAATACTCTCCATGGCTTGCAAAGCGGCTTCCCTAGCCTCACTACCGGCCTTGGTGCTCTGGTACTGTTCCTGTAGTGTTCGCATTTCTGCGTATTTCTTCTTTTGTTCTGCCGCTATACTTTTTACAGAGTCTGTAAATTCTTTCAGTTCCTTTTTCCAGGTGACATCCTCGACGTCTGACTCACCGACAAACACGTTAAACGACCCGTGATCAGGCATTGGAGGCAAAGGGGGCATGGGAGGCAGCGGGGGCATTGATCCTGAAGAGGCCATTTCACCATCACCCTCCCAGAGGATAAATTCATTATCGCTGTGATCCTGAATCGACATCATTCGATCTACAAAGGGCTCAATCGAACCAAAGTGAAAATCGAAATTTCTGCCAAAAAATCGACCACTGACATCAATTGAGAACATAAAACCCTGGCGCTCAAGATAAAGCCCCTCTACACGGGCACGGGGCCGCCCCTCGGAATTACTTGAAGAGGTTTCGAGGATATTTGCCAGGATATCAGCATTCTTAATATTCTTTGCACGCTGCTTTTCGTCAGCCAGTGCGCTACCGCCCGCAAGCAAGGTGCTCAAACCGACACAAACAGCCAAACCTTTCAGAGTTTTCTTACGGTATTTTTCTTGAGATTTCATAACTTATCCTTTTTGCTTTTTCTGTATTCGTACAATTATTGTGAGACTTTGATCATCTGTGATGGATTGGAGTCCAAACTAAATCCCGATGAATCTGCGGGCCATTCCATCATTCCTGTATTACGGTACTGGCGACTACCGCTTTGCATATCGTTGGCTCTCTGGTATTGCAGATAATTCAGGAGTTTTCGACTCTCTTCCTGTCTCTCCTGGCGAACGTATCGAACAGCCGAATTAACTAACGCTCGATTTTTGTTAGTCGCTTGATACTCAAATTCACCAAACCGATCATCGATATAACGGGCTTGCTGTAATTTCCAAGCGTCAAACTTTTTATCAATCAACTCTTCGTTACTGACGCTCGACTTGGTTTTCTCCGGCTGGGCATTGCCAAAGGCTATATACAACCCCTGATCAGTACTCTGAACATTGACCTGAAAAACCACCATCACAATCGCTACCACTGAAGCCGCTAAAGACACCCAGGAAATCCAAGTCACCGTCGGGCGATTTTTTGAAATATAGCGGGTGCGATTCCAGTCGGGCACCGGTTCATCGGCCCAGGTTTCTGCGGATTGTGCTAGTTTCATAAGCAATTGATACTCCTCTTGCAAGGCATCGTTTGTCGACAGTTCGTTCACGATCTGTTTTTCTTCGAGCGGGCTCAACGGTTCACCCTCTACGTAACGCAACAACAGGTCTCTCAAATCTTCAGATAACATCATCTACCTCCACAAACTGACGCAGGTTTTTCAGTGCCGCATAAAAACGTGTTTTAGCCGTTGTTGTCGGAATTCCCATATGTTGACCAATCTCTTGAAACGACCGCTGCTGGAAAAATTTCAGCTCCACCACCAGCCTTACCTCTGGCGAAAGCTGCTGCAACATTCGCAGAACCGCCTTCTTCCGTTGGCTGAGATGAAGGTTGTCGGAGGGGTCTTCACTCCTCTGCACATCCCAATTTTGCTCATCACCCTCCAGAGCCTGCTCTGGTTTGCGGGCCTTGCTACGAAGGAAATCCAGGGCTCTATTGCTGGCAATACGCATTACCCAACCCAGAAATACACCGTCTCCTCGATAGTTGGGCAAGTTGCGATAGACCGCCAAAAAAGTATCCTGCAGTAAATCCATGGCGTCTGCGCGCTGGCCCACTATTCGCAACAGATGGTTATAGACCCTCTGCTCGTGCCTTTTTACGAGCGCAAGCCAGGCGCTTTCCGTGCCTCTAAGGGCTTTATGGATTAATTTTTCGTCGGTATTAAACCCGAACATTGCGATCCTCATGTGTTGTCTACAAATGAATGCCTGCTTTCTAGGTATATGACGATAGCCAAGCTAAAAAGGTTTGAATTATGGGTAATTTATTTTAAGGGTATATATCAATGTCTGCATTGACGTCAATCGGGGGAGAGGGAGGGGACGGTAGCGGAGAAAGGATTTGCCCAACATGCAGGACAAAGGCCTTCTTTTAAATAGAATCAGCGAGCGTAAGGCTCATAAGGTGCATTTGTTCCCTGCCGGGCCTAGGGCCCTCGTTAACCCAGCCCTGCTTTCGATAAAAAGCCACGGCCTGCGGGTTTGTTGGGCTAACACTCAGGTGAATACGCTTTCTGCCGAGTGACCTGGCAACCTTGATCGCGTGGTTCTGCAAAAACCTGCCAAAACCTCGATTTCTAAAGGAGGACACCAGATAGAATAGGCTGACGTATGCCACATCAGGGTCAACAGGTAACTTCATCTCCAATTGCCCTACAATTTCTCCATTCGCCCATAAATGGCAATTTCCCTGCGGCAGAGCCTGCACCCTTTCCTGCATGCGCTCTTTATAGTTTGCCATCTCGTCATTAAAACCCCTGTCGTCACCAAAGCTGACTATGTGAGAGTCTCTCCTATTTTCCATACAGATCGCATAGTCGCGCGGGAGCTCGATAGGGTCAAAAAGAAATGGCGCCGGTGTATCAGCGCCATCTTTATCCGGATGCGGAGCGTTGGTCATCGTTTCTAGGACATTAATTTGCGATAAAGTTGATGGGGAGCCGCCTTCAGTATCCAGGCAATCAGCCGCCAGCGCTTGGTAATATAAACAACCCGTTTTTTGTCTTTAATGGCGTCCAGAATTTGACTGGCTGCTTTTTCCACTGGCGCCCGCCAGAAGATACCCTCTCCCTGCGCCATCGCGGTGTCGACAAAACCCGGCCTGACATCGGTAATGGCAATCGATGTGCCCTGACCATAAACACGACAGGCCAAGCCCTCCAAATAGGAAGAGACATAGGCCTTTGAAGCATTGTAACTCGCAATAGGCCCACCCCTTACACCGGCAATAGAGGAGATGCCAACGATATGACCACTGCCCTGCTCACTGAAGTAATGGTAAGCAACATTTGCCATCGCCGTAAAACCGGTCACATTGACAGCAATCGTATCAAGGTCGTTTTGCAAAGGGTAATCCGGATCTATGCTGCCGGTGCCAGAATTGATAACAATAAGGTCAACGCCCTTCATTTTTTCTATCAATTCATTAAGCGCTTCAACCGATTGCTGAACGTCAACAAGATCCATCTCTGACACAAAACACTCACCGGGTAATTCAGCCTGCAATGACTCTAATAAGGCGGTTCTGCGACCGCTTATTCCCACCGTATAACCTTCGTCCGAAAGAAGCTTCGCCAGCTCTCTGCCAATACCTGAAGTCGCTCCAATTATGATTGCTTTCACATTTATCCTTAATGTTATGCCTGATGTCGTCGTTGAAGCGATATTTTGAAAGGGTGTGCCGGGTTTGGCAGTTAGATCTCTAATCCTCGGTTCTTTCAATATTTAAAGACGCGAGCATAGCGGCCATGTCTTGTGCGGACGTTGACGGTTTCACCTGGCGATCAATTGCTACAATCTTGCCGTGTTTATCAATATAAAAAGTATGGCGGGCGGCGTAACCTTTTTGGGTTAAAACCCCATAGGCCTTAGCGATTTTCTTAGAGGTGTCACTCAGGAGGGGAAAGTCTGCTTTTTGCTCGGCGGCAAATCCGGCATTGTCTTCAATAGGGTCAACGCTGGCCATGAAGTAGGTCGCAGCAAAGGGTTTTAGCAGATGCCCATTTTCAGCCAGAGACTTACATTCGATCGTACAGCCTCTTGTATAAGCTTTGGGAAACCAGGCGAGAATGACCGCTTGCTTACCGCGATAGTCTGCTAATCGGTATTGCTGGCCATCAGAACCCGGTAGTGAGAAATCCGGAGCCTGATCCCCCACCTCCAATGAGAGCGCCCCCAGGGACCACAATGACAACAAGACAGAGGCTAAAACCGTTTTCATACAGACTCTCCAGATCGTTCCTGACACAATGATAAGGTGTTGATGCTCACCCACCTCAGGCCAGGGAAATTTTTAGAGCTGTAACGCTATTCGATTATTCTTCCTGTTGCAAATACTCGCAGACTTCAATGCCAACAAATTGATTCCTGAAATAATGAGATTACGCTGAAACCGGTAACAATACTGACACAGCGTCTTTTAGTGCCGCATCCAGCGCCTCGTCACGCAAGGTGCCATTCTCCGAATCAAAGTTATCGTAAAAGCTGGGCAGAGAAAAAGAAGCCTTAACATCTCCGGCAAAATAAGGGGCAGAACCTTTGGCAGCCGTTAATACATTGTTTGCTCCCCCGGGCCCTGGAGAGGTCGCTAACATAACCATAGGGCGACTCTGAAATACCTTCTGGTCAATTCTTGAAGTCCAGTCAAATAAGTTCTTATAGGCGGCGGTATAACTGCCATTATGTTCTGCAAAAGAGATTAATAGCGCATCAGCTTCACCAATCTTCTGATAGAAGCGCTGGGCTTCTTTTGGAATACCCGACGCTTCTTCACGATCCGCACTGTAAATAGGCATTTCAAAATCATTGATATCAATGATGTCTATGTCAGCCGCCTCAATCTGACTGGCGGCATAGGAGACAAGTTGCTTGTTGATAGACTGCTTACTGTTACTGGCGGCAAACGCTAATATTTTCATAATAAAACTCTCTTAATTCAGACATTTGGTGTGATAGCCAGCTTGAAACACAACTGCGAATCTGGGTGACTGCTCGAATTGATAGTCACTATACATTAGACATAAATGTAGATTAATAGGCATAATATGGAATGATAATTTCCATTTGGCAGGTAATAGAGCGTTCAAATGCAGTTTAATACCCAACTATTTGATGGCCTTGTTGTATTTGTCGCGGTCGCAAGTACTGGCAGTTTCACCCGAGCCGCCCAGGCTACAGGCCGATCCACCTCCTATATCAGCAAAGAAATCAATAGCTTAGAGAACAGGCTTGGCGCGAGACTCATGCATCGCACCACCCGAACTTTAACCCTGACCCCCGAGGGGGAGATGTTCTATCGGCAGTGCCAGCAAATAGTTAGCGACACGAAGCAGGCAGAAATTGCCTTGAGCGGGCAACAAGTAGAACCGAGCGGCACCCTGAAGCTGAGCTGCCCTGTTAGCTTTGGACTGTCCAGGTTGCGGCCTGTGCTCTCCGACTTTACTCAAAAATACCCCAAAATTGATATTGAGCTGGAATTGAACGACCGGAAGGTCGATGTGGTGGCAGACGGATTTGATATCGTTATTCGCGCGTCGGGGCAACTGGAAGATTCCAGCCTGATCAGTCGTCGCTTTATGAGATCAAGGGGTTTAGTCTTGGCCTCTCCGGAATACTTGAAGCGGTTTGGCACGCCTTTACACCCCAAGGAGCTCGTACAACACCAAACCATCAGCTACAGCTATCTGAAACATCCAAAGATTTGGGGTTTCAGAGACCTGGACGGAAACGACCTATTCATTGATCTGGACTCCCGGGTACTGACCAACAGCCCCGAAATGGAATTGTCGCTGTGCCTTGCCGGGCAAGGTATTACTCGTTTGCCTCAATTCAACCTGAACGATGAGATCGAAACCGGCAAGTTAGTGGAATTGCTACCCGATTACCAAAATCATCCAATTGATGTTTTTCTTGTCTATCCGAGCCGAAAACATATGTCTTCCAGGGTCCGTTGCTTTATTGAATTTATAGTAGACACCTTTAGGGAGTAACAAGGTCGAGGGTCTTCCCCTCCTCACTACTTTTCTCAGCTAACTCTAGTAACTTGATAATCTTGACGACTCCTTCGCAATCGACCGGGGGCTCGGCTCCGCGAAGCAGTGCGTTTGCAATGCCTTGGTAATAATCTCTGTATGCGCCGGCCTCAGTCTCAATCGTTTCACTGCTGGACTCTCTTCTGTAGAGAGTACCGAATTCTTTTATATTTTCCTTGCCAAAATTAATGTCCTTGGGGCTCATGCCCGCTTTGAGCTGGTTCTCCTGAGGGTCTAAACCGTATTTAACATAGCTGCCCTGTGTTCCCTCCAGCTTGAAACGCATATTCGGGGAGGCGGAGTAACAACTACTGTGCAAAACAACTTCCAGGTTTTCATAATGAAGCTGAACATGAAAGTAGTCAGTGGTTTTAGCGCTCTCTCTTAATGCCAAACATTTTGCAGTTAAAGATAGTGGCTCACCAAAGAGACATACGGCCTGATCAAGCAAGTGGGAACCCAGATCGAACCAGATTCCCGACCCCGGGCCGGGCTCTTCTTTCCATCGTTTCTGAACCAGAGGTCTGAACCGATCAAAGTGAGACTCAAAATAACGGATGGATCCCAGCTGTTTCTGTTCAATAATCTTTTTGAGCGACAAGAAATCCCCGTCCCAGCGTCGATTCTGGAAGACCGATAACAATAAAGATTTCGACTTCGCTAAATCGACCAGTTCCTGCGCTTCTCCACTGTTTGTCGCCATTGGTTTTTCAAGTACAACATGCCGATTATTATCCAGACACAATTTAGCCAGTGAAAAATGCAGCGCGTTAGGCGCTGTTATAATCATTAAGTCGACGTGCTCAGAGGCCAGTAATTCCTGAGTCGTTGGATAGGGCTGTATCGAAGGGTATTTTCCCGTTACTACCTCTGGTTTACTTGTGCAGACCGCAACAACCTCGAACTCTGACGAAGCTTGCAGCAATGGCAAATGAAAGGTCTGCGCAGAAGAGCCAAAACCGATTACACCTACTTTAATCATCTTACTCTGTTCCCGTCCCGTTCCTTCGCTTGAATATCATAAAAAGCCAGATTTAGTCCTCTAGATCAATACCCAGACTGTCTAAAAGGCGTACTGCTTCAAAGCGGCTAAACTTTGCGCCTTTTAGCTCATTATCGAAGATATCAATATTGTAGTTAAGGGCCTCACGAAAATCGGCACCACACAAATTGGTTTTACCAAATAAACTCTGATGGAGGTCTGAATGTTTGAGAGTTGACTGACTGAGGTTGGTGCCACGAAAGTCAACATCGTGAGCCTTACACTCTTCCATCACTAATTCCGCCAATGTTAGCTCAAAGAAAGAAGAGTCATTGAGAATACAGCGATAAAACTTCAAAGGGGCATTAAATGCGACATTGGGCCAGCTGGCCCGTGTCCAGTCCAAGCCGATGACTTTGCAGTCTTCAAACACAACCTCACTGAACTTGCTCCAGGACAACCCTGCATTGCTGATATTACTGCGGACAAATGAGCAATCCAAGAACTTGCACCGACTGAAGATGGCATCGCTAAAATCACATTCAGTGAAGGTGCAACAATCAAACTCAGTATCTTCAATCGTTTGTCCTGAGCAACACAGGCCGGTAAAGGATTCCGATACATACTCATTAACACCATCTTTTAATGTATTCATCTCACCCTCAACAGCAGCCTACATCGACGCATAAGTAAAGGAGGTGAAGATACAAGCCACCCATCCATAAGTCCAGACTCATGCCGTCAATTAATAGATTTGCATCCAAAGGGAGAATCGAATAACTTAGAATCACACTTGTCAAACACACCCCAATGTCAATCAATTGCCAGTATTCTCTGAGCAGCAAATGAGCTGCCTCCAAAAGAGAATATAAAAAGACAACCGCGGTTATCTTCAACCCACCTCAATACAGGATAAAAAGGTATAACATGAACTTAAGACAAAGACTTTCAGCGGGCACTATAAGCAAGTTGCTGCCACTCGCCTTGGTAATTATTGCACTCGCCAATTCTTACTTCATCGTAGTAGAGGGCCATGTTGGTGTGGTCAAACGTTTTGGAGAGGCAATGGATCAAGAGAATCCAGGTTTACACTTTAAAATCCCCATTATTGAAACGGTAGAGATGATTGAAGTAAGAACCCGAAAAAATGCCGAAAAGATGGCCTCGAGCACTAAAGAGCAGATGCCGGTCACAATCGAGGTATCGGTGAACTGGACAGTCAACAAAGAAGCGGCTCTGGATCTCTTTAAACGTTATGGTGGTTTGACACAATTTGAGCAACGCATCCTCGACCCAAGGTTCAGGTCAGCGACCAAAGACACCATTCCTCAGTTTGAAGCGGAACAACTGATTCAGGATCGCGCGTCTGCGATTCAAGGCATTGAACGTCGACTGGCAGACGAGATGGAAGGATTCCCTGTTGTTGTGGACAACATTCAAATTGAGAACATTGTGCTGCCACAAAAATACATCAATTCAATTGAAATAAAACAAACGGAGAAGAACCTGGCCGCGGCGGAAGAACACAAACTCGAAAGGCAACGGCTCGAAGCACTCAGGGCCGTTAACACAGCTGATGCCCAAGCGAAAGGTATTCTAAAGGTCGCAGAAGCAGAAGCTCAGTCCATTCGTCTTAAAGGTATGGCGGAAGCAGAAGCCATCGATGCAAAAGCCAAAGCCCTCAAAAATAATCCTCTGATTGTTAAGTTAACCGAAGCGCAAAAATGGGACGGGAAATTGCCCGCCACCATGATGGCCGATGGTGTAATGCCGATCATGGATCTAAGACCCAATAAATAATCAAGGATTGAAATGGAAATAAGAATGGCGTGTGTTGAGGATTCGACTCCATTATCGAATTATTACAACAGAAACGCCCTACACCTTGAAAACGCAGGTCCCAAGCGTGAAGAGGGTTATGACACCCCTTCCGCCTGGCAACAACGTTTAGCCGTCTGGGCGCAGGAACACGAACAAGGGCGCTCTGCACACTTTATTGGTTTGAGTGCCAATGGCGATATCATTGGCATGTGTACTCTCAGCAATATCACCTATGGGGGTTTTATGGCCTGCCATATGGGATATCACATAGATAAAAATAAGCAGGGCCAGGGCTTGATGACAGCGATTTGTGAGAAGGCCATTCAACACGCATTCAAAGAGCTGAAGTTAAACAGAGTGATGGCAAATTACATGCCTGACAATACTCGGTCTGAAAATATATTAAAAAGAATGGGTTTTACCATCGAGGGGCACGCCGACAGATATCTAAAAATCAATGGAAAGTGGCAGGCCCATGTGTTGACATCCCTGTTGAATCCCGAAGTTCTTTAACTTTTTCCGGATGCTTAAACATGAACATCATAAAAAGATGGCCTTTCTCTGAAGATATTTTTATTGCTCAGGTGGACTTAATTCCCGCCGACGTGATTGAGCCCTTAATTCGAGAAAATCTGTTAGATTCCCACCCTGCGCTTCCCTGGCAAGAGCACTTGAGCGACGAAATTCAGCAAAAACATAAACAACTAAAGCACTCGATCAGTAGTCGTTTCCATCTGCGGCTTGTCGCCATTCACAAGGGAAACATTGTTGCCCTGAGCAATGGCTGGCAGCAGTCTTCCCACTACACTGAGTTTTACATGGGAGTGTCGCTGGTTGAACAGTCCTTTCGAAATCAGGGCCTTTACAAAAAAATGCTCGAAATAGTTTTATCGGAAACAAAAGAAGCGGGTTTTTCCGCGATTAAGTCTCGGCACGTGAATACCAATACCCCCATCCTGATTGCAAAACTTAAACAGGGTTTCATTATCAATGGCTTTGAGCTGGATGACTCCATGGGGCCTCTGCTCACCATGGTGTATTACCACGATGATACCCGCAGTCGAGCCGCCAGGTATCGTTCCGGGGATATACGTGAAAAATCGATATTGGACTTGTTAGAAAGTACTCTGAAAGCCAAATAACGGGCCTGCCAGCCAGCAAATTGGCCATTCTTCTTCAATTATCAACACAACGTTGACAATAATTCAATATTCGACCCGTTTATCCACATGGCTTAAACAGGGAAACTACTTCCATCAACTCAAGCACTGACGGAAGGAAAGCAACATGAAGACCACACTGAAATTAAGCATCGCAGCTCTAGCACTCTCTCAAATGATGTCGGCTGGCGTGGTGAGCGCAAGCGAAACAGTCGCCACTCAGGCGTCAAGTGTCGCGGTAGCTGCGGCTTCACAAATTCACTACAACACGGTAGAAATTGAAGGTCTGGATATTTTCTACCGGGAGGCAGGCTCTCGTGATAATCCAACGTTATTGTTATTGCATGGGTTTCCAACATCTTCCCACATGTTTCGGGATCTGATTCCACAGCTATCACAAAACTATCATGTTATAGCGCCGGACTACCCCGGTTACGGCAACTCTTCTATGCCGACTGTTGAAGAGTTCGAATATACATTCGACCATATGGCCAGCATTGTTGAGCAGTTGCTCGTTAAAAAGTCCATTAAGCGCTACAGCATGTATGTAATGGACTATGGTGCCCCAATTGGTTTCAGAGTCGCTAGCGCAAACCCAGAGAAGATTCAGTCGCTGATCGTTCAAAACGGCAATGCTTATGTAGAAGGTTTGGATAACAACTTCTGGGAGCCCATAAAGGAATACTGGAAGGACAGAAAAGCGGTTAACAAAGGTCTGGATAATGCCTGGTGGAAAAACATCAAAGCGGCTTACAAACAACCCAATATGAGCAATGAAGATGCGCTGCGTTTTCTACTGACCAAAGGGGCAACCACCTGGCAGTATACCAATGGTGTACGCGATACCAGTAAAATCAGCCTTGATGCAATTAACGAAGATCAACGCCTGTTAGACCGTGAAAACAATGAAGCCATTCAGCTTCAAATGTTTTACGACTATGGCAGCAATGTACCTTTATACCCTGAGTGGCAGGCCTATTTCCGTGAACACCAGCCCGCTACCTTAATTGTGTGGGGAGACAAAGACGAGATTTTTCCATCTGCAGGTGCACACCCATACAAACGTGACCTGAAAAATGTTGAAACTCACTTTCTGAATACAGGACACTTCGCCCTGGAAGAGGATGGTGCAGAGATTGCGAACTATATTTCCACTTTCCTGGAGAAAAATGTAAGCGGCAAATAAGTAGCGATAAAGTTAAAAAGCGGGCCTTTGTCTAAATCGATCATAGACAACGGCCCGCTTCTCTATTGTGTATTACGCTATTCCGCTGTCGTGGGATCTATAATCGTTCTTACTTCTGCAACGGAGTTTGCTGGAAAACCCCCTTTGTTTGCATGCTCGCGAATGGACTCTTCATCCGGAGCGATATAAACACAATATATCTTGTCGTCTGTGACGTAGCTATGCAGCCACATTATCTGGGGGCCCATTTCTTGCAATACAACACAGGACTTTTGTGAAATACCGTGCAGCTCTTCTTCGGTTAGACTACCGGCATCGGGAATATCGCGTTCAATAACATACCTTGGCATAGAGAGTGTCCTTTTTGGAACTGAAGGTCTATTAACTAACCCTAGATCTCGTCGAGCGGTGTCATTAGACTATTTTGTGATAGGGCTTTCACTAAATATATTATTTTTGTCTACAAGCAAGCGGCCAAGCTCTAACCATAAGCCTTAATCTAGAATTTCAATAATCTCACGGGTTTTTTCAATAAGCTTGATGACAGTACCGTCAATTCTGACCGATAAAGTACCATCCCTGCCCAGCGGCACAACCACTTCCCCTCTCAGGTAAAGATCTTTACGAAGCACATCGCCTTTGGACAGTTTCTTCTGCCAACCCGGTGGCAAGGATTTCCCCTGCTCGACTTTTTTAGCAAGACCGGGTGGCAGCGACTTATGTTTATCCTTATCTTTCATAGCATTTACAGGCACTGACAAAAAGATAGCCGCCAACAGTAAAAAATTCATTTTACGGTAGTTCATAAGTAATTCCCAAACACTAAAGAAACAGCAAAGGATAGACTATAAGAATGTAGGACTTACAGAACACTTATGCAAGCCCCGGTACAACAGGGATTTATTGTTCCTGTGTTACATAACGCAGTATCTCAACCACCTGGTCCGTTGAATTTGCCCACGCTAGCGCCTGTGCATCAACCTCTTTCAGGGGGTGAATAATATTTTCATCATGTAGAGTGACATAGGGTGTACCCAATGCGGCGCAATAACCCGCATCAAACGCCGCATTCCACTGTTTATATTTATCACCAAAACGAACAACAACCAGGTCTGCTTCTTCAATCATTGTTTTAGTGCGGATCAAATTCACTTTCGCCGACTGGTGATCTCGCCAAAACCCCTCGCTCTGCTCGCGTAAATGGTCGCCCGCCGCGTCGCTGCTGTCGTGGTCGGTGACTGCAGAGCTAAATACAACAGGCAGTTCGAGCCGGGCTGCACCCAACTCGATTTCCTGCCGCCATTGTGTATGAATTTCGCCTGATAAATACACCTTAAACATGGTTTTCGCCCCCTCGGCGTCTGTATGTTTGAATAAGCATGCATTTAACAGGACCTGAGCTGGTAAATCCAGCGCATTGTTTCACACCACAGCTTATGCACTGGTTTACGCCAACAACGCGGATCGCGCAACAAACGCTCTGCCTGTCGATAGTTGCCCGCCCGAATATTAAGCTTCGCGATACTCAACAAATGTGCAGCACTGTATTTCAAGATATCACTGCGCAAATTACCCCCTGGAACATGATGTTCCGAAAAATCTGTCAGTCGCCGACTAAAGGGACACTCCCTAACCGGTATATTGTTAACACATGCCCGGTTATCCGCTCCTCTGTTATAGAGGACCAGTATTCTTGGACTGTAAACAATGGCGCTAAACAGAGCAACGCGGGACCAAACGTCCTGATCTTCTCCCATTGGTTCACTCTCGGGAAACGCAAATCGCCCCTGTAAGACCTTTTTGTTTAAACAAACGGAAGAAGTGATAAAAGGCAGGTCACCACTAGAGGCGACGGAGAAGTAATTATCCAACAAACGCGGACCGCCACAAGCGGGTAAACCCCTTATTTTGGCATCGTGATAAAGTTCATCGCCGTCCTTAAGTTGATAAGCAGTCGCGTAGATTCCTGCATTGGGAATCTGTTTTATACTAGCGGCTATTTCTTTTAGAAACTGTGGTGACCAAGAGTCGTCCGCATCCAGCAATGCAACAAAATCGCAAGTCGCCTGCTTGATACCAACATTTCTGGCACGGGAGACACCCGCATTTTCTTGTTTTATGACGCGCACTTGACTTAATTTCATAGCGTCCAATAGCTCCACACCGCCATCGGTGGAACCGTCATCAACAACAATTATTTCCTCCACTGGATGTTGCTGCGCCAATACAGATTCAACGGTGTTAACAATATGATTACGCTTATTATAAAGCGGGATGACCACAGAGAAGCGAGGGATTGACGTTGACATAGTCATTACTCCAGTTAGTTTTAGACAGTGCAATAGCCCGACTTACAGGTAAGGAAGGCATAAGAAAACTTCTTTGCAGCCCTGAGATAGCTTGGTTCTTTAACTGATCGGCATCGAGGGTTGCTGTAGAAAATCGATATTCCGGGCGTTGCCCAATCTGCTCACTCCAACCTCCACACTTGGAGTGATACTCCAGGGAAAATGCCGGCGTACCCGTCAAGTAAGCAAAAACCGCAGCGTGTAGACGCATGCCCACAAGCAACTTAAACCGATACATCCGCTGCAATACCGAAATGGGATCCGGGTCATAGGGAATGTGCCTGACTGTACACTCCTCACCCAACAGGGATCTGAGCTTTTGATGTATTTGTCGGTCACCCAAAGAATCATGACCATTAAAGTCGATTAGATAAATGACTTCCCCGGTCTCTTGTTGTGTCTGGCGAAGCGCCTCCGCTAACTCAAGCAACATGCGCTGTTCCTGATCGTCATCAGCGCAATCAAAAACTGGACAGAGACTGACAGCAATACCCGAACGTGCCGTCTGCTTCAAACTTCTCTCTTTTTGAACGAGCAGCAAAGGCGCCAGGTCAAACGTTAACTGCACATGGGCATCAGGAGCCAAACTAAGTGCAACATCCAGGCTCTCTTTATCTCTCACACCAACAAAATCACATTTGTTAAGGAATTTCCTACATGCCTTCTCTGCCGAGACCGTTTTGAAGGGGCCGAGTCCAACCCCACAGGCATAGTGACTATGTCCTTTACTCAGTGACATGAGATGGTTTTTTATCGAAATATCCTGTGCAGTGTGGAACACTGATCCGCCGCCAAAAATAACGCGTTCAGACCGATAGGCCGCCACATAGTGTTGCAACCTTCTTTGCCCCCGGTAAGTCTGTGCTTCTGTCAGACCGGGAGGCTGAATACCAAAACCGGGCAGCGACATTGGACAAGGCGAGCTAACCGAGACCGACCGAACATTTAGAAGATGTTTAGCCGCCCATGCTGTCGAATAAAGCAAGGCATCGTCACCGCTGTTTTTCATACCATAATATCCGCAAAGAAAAGCGTTCATAGATTCACCTGTCTGTTGGGTTTTACACAATGTTCTGCCTCAACCTTTAATGACGCGCCAATCCAGAGCAGCGCAGGCCAATACAGGTAAGAAAGAATTTCCAGATTCTCAAAAAAACTGTAAATAAATAGGATTAGGATTAGCGCCAGTGCAGTTTGGGCATTTTTACTTTGTTGCGCCTGCAGTAGTAAAAACAGAGTGGTTATTAACAGGGGAAGGGCTAAGGCGACTGCCCCAACAGCACCTTTTACAAACAACAGACCATACCAACTGTGGTGCGTACCAATAGGCATGCGCTCTACATACTTTGGACCATTTTCAACAATGCCGTGGCCCCATACAGGTGCTTCATGTTCCCAGCGCTGTAATGCCAGAGTCGCCAGGGCTTTTCTCACCCGGGTAGAGTCAGGTCGACTTTCCTTGATTTGCTGATAGAGATCTAAAACCCATTCAATGAGTACTAGTCCGGGTAAAGCTACCACAGCGAATCCAATTGCAGATGCAAATAGAAGCTTTACATTATGCAGATTTGATAAAACGAGTGTTAAGGGAAGAATAAAAACAAAAATAACCCACCCTGCACGCGATTGGGACGATAGACACATTATCAAAGCACCGGAAATACCCACTACCTTCCATCCTGTGTTTTTTTCTTTTAAGCACAAGATCATGAGAAGGCAGCTTTGCAATCCAATCGCAGGTGACCAGGGTGCAAAGTACTGCCACCGAGGCCATCCTGTTTCCGGGTTGATACCAAAGAACTTAAACTCGAAGAATGCTGGGCCCGGCCCGCCCACAACTTTGAGCGGTGACACATAGACCTCACCAGACAGCCCTACGAGAAAAACCAATAAACTCACCACAAAAAATAGCAGGGAATGTAAACCCAGGATGCAACAGGCCCTTGGAATAAGATTTGTTTTTAAGGGCATTAACGCCCCAAGCACGATAAACAAAGCCAGTAATGCCCAGCCTTTTGCCCATCCAATTGTAGATTTTATTAACTGCCCGCCACTTAGATTGAAGTTCAAGTGGCCATAAATGAGCGCCAGCTCCATAACTAGCATGCCCACAATCCACAAACAAAGCAGACTCGATACCGCCTGGCTTTTGGGTTTCCCTTCAACAAAACAGCGCAATACAAACACAGCAACTATCAACCACCCCAATAGAGAGCCAACAATGTACGTTGCTCCCAACACATAGGCGGGATAGGTTAAGACCAACCCGTACCAGATCAGTCTTTCTTCAGCAGATGTGTTATCAAGAATTTTCGCTGGCATACGATAATTAATCCAAGAGTCACAATAAATGCGGCGATGATGGCAACAATCGCAGCGATGAGGGGAATAGGGGTCGCTGGCCTATCCGGCATAGAGGGCAAACTCAACATTTGTACAACGGGATACGATGCAAAGACGTCTGCCTTATTGGCTTGCAGCTTTGCCGACGCTGACGTGAAAACGGCTTCGGCTAATTGATGTTCTCTCTCCAGGCGCTCCAACTCAATGGCCTCCCGCGAGTAAACACGCAACTGATCACCTAACCTTGATTCACTCAGATTTAATTCATTAATCTCGGCCTCGGCGCCCTGGAGTTTTGCATAGGAATTAACCAGTGAGGCAAATAGCGCGGCTCGATCGGGGCTCGCCTCCAGGTCCATTGAAAAGATGGCGTCATTCTGTTGGGCACCTACGATATCTGCACCTCGGCTTTGCAGCGCAGCTTTTGCAAATTCGTAACGCTGTCTCTGGGAAACAACCTTGGGGTGTTCGCGTCCCCAACGAGATGTATATTCACTCAGTTGAGATGCGCTTTTATCCAGCTCTTTAAGATAACCACGGAATTCTGCATCACTCTGAAGTGCAAACGCCTGACCGGCAAGGGCCGGTGATACACCCAGATCCCGACCCAGCTGCCTGACAAAATACTCTTGTTGTTTCAGGTCACTGAGCGCGTAAAGGCGCTTGCTCTTTATATCAGCCATTCGATTCATTAACTGATCCAGCTGCGAACGAGAAACCAACAGGGACTGTTCCTGGAATCTAACAATTGACTTTCTGGTGCCTTGGAGCTTTTTCCGATATTGATCTAGCACTCGTTCAATACTGTTGTCTCGACGCAGGGCTTCGTCGGCACGAAGTTCATCTAACTCTCGCTGGAATGCGTCGTAAAGGGCCCATGCCTTTTGACTGGCTTGCTCAGCACTCAGTGCACTTAATTGAACATGGATAATAGACGTTTGTTCGATTAATTGTATTTTTGGAATACCAAAAGTCCGCTCTTTGGGAGTCAACTGACCTGCGGCATCTGCCAATACTTCACGGCTTTTTAATATTTCTTTGTAGTTGACCCGAGGGTTATAGGAAGAGCTTCCATAGGCCGCCTTGGTACTTGATGACACATGACCAATTTCATCAAGTGAAAAGGAACTGTTAGAACCTGTTCCTGGTAAGACCAGAGACATTTCACTTTGATACCGCGGCGTTTTAATAAGATAAATGAGTACAATGATCGCAATGCAGAGATAAGAGATAAGTGCCATCAGTGTATAAGGAGACAGCACCAGTTCTCGCATCATCATGCGAATTGTTCTGGGTGATTCTATGTTGCTGCTCATCGTGTTCATCTTTCACTCACAACAGTTTCAAAGGTGAAATAACTTCAATTAAAGTTCTCGCAATATCTCTAAGGTTTGAGACGTCGGAGTCATAACAGGCAATCGCATCATTGGGCATTAGATAAGGGTTGATGTCCGCACGGTGCGCCTGCCTAAGAATTTGTTCTATAGAGCGTTCAATGACCTGGACCTGTCCAGTTAGCGGATTTTCACTCGCCAAGACCACTTTCCTGGCAGCGTTAGTCCAAGAAGTACCGCCGGTGCAATTGGCGGAGACTGCCGCCTGCAACAATCGACTACCATAGGGAAGGCTACTGCTGAAACGACCGACCGCACCATTCGCATTACTTTCGGAGGGCACCACCAGGTTCGACATGAAAACGCGGAAACCTTTTGGTGTGATTTGAGTGGGACGCATCAACTGCTTTTGAAAACACCCCGTTGTCGGAACAATCACTTTATCTCCCGCCACCAAAGAGATATCGTTCACTGTCTGCCCAGTAAAGATACCCATCATGTTCACCTCCATTTGCCACCCGGCACGAATCAATAAAACCTGGTCCAGCTT
>CAJWCA010000053.1 GCA_913020395.1 uncultured Cellvibrionales bacterium
TTAGTTGAGATCAACAATTCAGTAATTGAGGTTAATAAGGAAAAAACGATTAAAATCATCGCTAAAACAAAAATCATGTCTGCAAATATTTGTAAGCCCATATAAATTAAAGCCATCGTTAAAATGCAGCAAATAATCCCTGTCACCGCAAAAATTTGCATGGTGATAATTAATCGAATTCTTTGTTTTAAACTTTTTATTTGTTTCTTTGCGACAGGGCTTTGCGTTTTCTTAAATCGATCATGTAGTTCTCTTATTCTATTGGCAACGGCCAAAAAACGATTTGCATAGGCTAAAAAAAGTACCGATATAGCAGGGAATAACAGTGCGGGTGTTGTAATGCTGATATCCATCGTTAACTCTCTTCAACACTTATATCAACTAATAAAACCCTGTATTTATCCAACCGAATAGACATGGTTTTACAGGTTTTATCGGTATCAAAATCTTTATATCGTTCAGAGATTACAAAACGATTAGAGTCTTCTACTTCAGCCCGTTCTAATGCCAGTAAATGATAAAAATATGAACGCCATGACCAGTTAAAGCCAACCTTAGTATTATCGGTAAACCATTCTTTGTTGGAAAAATTAAAGTTGGGGGAGGTTTGTACCCCCTGGTTATCGCATAAATAAAATCTTAAAATACCGGTTTCTTCAAAACCCCAGGCAGCCAATTCATGTAAATTAAAGTCAGACTGTAAGCTTTTTTTTAAACGAATAATTAGTTTTTTTATGGTATGTATTTTGGATATGACGAGTTGTTGCTTTTTTAGAGTTTGTGTAAGAAATTTGTTTCTTAATGAAGAAATATGTTTCTCATATTTTAGTTCTGGTTTAAATTCAGCTTCTGCCGGAGAGAATAAATACCCTTGTAAAAACTGAGCGCCACAATTTAAGCCAAATATAAATTCGTCATCAGTTTCCACACCTTCACAAACAATGCGACAACCTGTACGTTTGCTTAATCTTGTTAGTAAGTGTACAACATGGCTTGCCATTCCTCCCTTTGCACCTTGTTTAAACAGTCCCATATCAATTTTGATAATGTCGGGTTCTATAGCCATCACACGTTCTAATTGTGAAAACCCGGCGCCAAAATCTGGCATTTCATTGTCTGTAGTGGCCTCATGTTTTACAGGAGAATAGAGTGTATCCAGCGTGCCGACGACCACTTCTTTGGCAAACAATCCCGTGAATAAACCCACTGTTGCGGGCCAATTGTCTTCACCAACACCAATCGGTTCAAGGGCGGGAGTCATCGACTTACCAATGCTGGCCAGGAGAGAGTTCTCCTTGTCTTTGTTGCCCCAGCTGCCGTCGACACCCACAGAAGAGATGACCGATAAAACCAATACAACGGCCAGAATACGTTTTCCCGCGCGCATCATAAAACCACTTAAACGCTGCCAGGTTTGGGTTAGCACGTTGCGTAAAAGGGGTTTGTGATAGGCCGGCATTTCCGCGATATGGCTGCCACTTTCAGCGTGAAATAAGGTCTTGCGCAGCAGCCAGGCAGAGCCGATTGCCACAGTGATGCCGAGCAGATAGAGCAAAAAAATGGCGCTGCCCGCACGCTCGGGAAACATGGCGGTGCCGATAAATACATAAACAGAGAGCCGAGCGCCACAGGACATAAAAGGTGCGATGAATATTGTGGTCAGGCGCGCGCTGGGGCGATCTAAGGCGCGGGCCGCCATGACCGATGGCACGTTGCAGCCAAAACCCACAATGAGTGGAATAAACGCCTGCCCGGGTAAACCGATTCTCGACATCATGCCGTCAATCACAAAGGCGGCGCGCGACAGGTAACCCGAGTCTTCCAGCACCGACATACACAGGTAGAGGCATCCGATAACGGGAATAAACGTACAAACCAACTGAATGCCGCCACCGAGACCATCTGATAGGAGTGTTGTCAGCCACTCCGGCGAGCCCGCAAGGGTGAGAAGCCAGCGGCTCCCGTCCACCAACCACGACCCCAACCAGATATCAAAAAAGTCGATAAACACCGCGCCCAGATTGACTGAAATAGAAAACAATAAATACATCACCAGTAGAAACAGCGGTAAAGCCAGCCAGGGGTGTAATACCCATCGGTCTATTTTGTCGGTCAGCCCTGCCTGTTCTCTGGTGGAGCAAACTTCCTGGCAGAGAGATTGAATGCTCTCCAGCGATAAAGGTATTGGCTTGGCATGGGCCGGTTGAAAATCGTCACTGAGGCTGGGACGTTGGGGTTTGGCTATCGCTGTTTTTAGTGGGTTGATGCCCTCACCGGTGGCCGCGGAAATGCCTACACACTCAACTCCCGTCAGTTTGCTGAGCTTGGCGAGGTTAACGTCGATATGTTCACGCCGAGCGCTGTCGATCATGTTCACGGCAATGAGTAAAGGTTGGCCCAAGGTTAACAGCTGCGGCAGCAGGCGTAGCTGTCTTGCCATTTGAGTGGCATCGATTACCAGTAATATTCGATCGGCGTCACCCGTGGAAAGGTAGTCCCGGGCGACTTTCGCATCAATGCCCGCGTGTTCTCCCTCCAGGGAATAAATGCCCGGCAAATCAATGAGCTCAATGCTGGTGTCGCCGACTGAAAAACGCCCCTGCTTGCGCTCGACCGTCACCCCCGGCCAGTTGCCGGTGCGTTGGCGTGCGCCTGTGAGGCGGTTAAACAAGGTTGTTTTGCCACAATTGGGGCTGCCGATAATGGCAATTCGTTTCACGTTAATTCCTTCGGTGCTGCTAGGGCAGAGAGACTTGAATGTTCTCTGCATCGGCGGGGCGAATGGCGTAGAGAGTACCTAAGACTTTAATTTGCAAAGGGCCACGGCCCGGGGCCCTGCGCATGAGTTCAACTTCATTGCCGATGGCAATGCCCAAGTCATTGCAGTGCTGGCTGAAATGGGTGTGTGTCAGGTTGAGCTGAACGATAGAGGCGCTTTGGCCTGGTTTCAGTTGATTCAGTGTCATTTGGGGGTCTCTAAAAGTCCAATATGTGCCGTGCGAGCCCATTATTGACCGGGGAAGTGCTGCGCCGCTTGATCTGAATCAAAGTAAGAATGATTCTCATCCGTTATTGTACCGCCCTTTTCCTTATTCCGAAACACTGCAGAGGTGTAGAGTGCAAACAGAATTACTTTCTCCCGCGGGCAGCCGCAAAAACATGCGATTTGCCTTTGCCTATGGCGCCGACGCCGTTTATGCCGGACAGCCCCGTTACAGTTTACGTGTGCGCAATAACGAATTTAACAAAATGGATGTGATGGCCGAGGCGATTGACGAGGCCCATTCTCTGAACAAAAAGTTTTATCTGGCCAGTAATATCTCCCCCCACAATGACAAAGTTAGAAGCTATTTGCGGGATTTGGCGCCCGTGATCGAGATGGGGCCAGATGCATTGATTATGTCTGATCCCGGTTTAATTATGATGGTTCGCGATAAGTGGCCCGAAATGCCTGTTCACCTTTCTGTGCAAGCCAATGCGGTAAATTGGGCGACGGTTAAATTTTGGCATCGCAATGGCGTGGAGCGTGTCATTCTGTCCCGGGAGCTGTCGCTGGATGAAATTGAAGAAATTCGCCAGCGGTGCCCTGAAATGGAATTGGAGGTATTTGTTCACGGCGCACTTTGCATTGCGTATTCCGGCCGGTGTCTGTTGTCGGGTTACATGACCCATAGAGACTCCAATCAGGGGGCATGCACAAATTCTTGTCGCTGGAAATACGACGTGAAGGCCGCCCGCGAAAACGAAGTGGGTGACTTGATTGCGGTGACCGCCGAGCAGGGCGGTGCAACCTCAACTTGGGAACCTGAGCCGGTGTTGCTTCAGGAGCAAAACCGCCCGGGGGAGTTGATGCCAGCCTTTGAGGATGAACACGGCACCTACATTATGAACTCAAAAGATTTACGGGCGGTTCAGCATGTTGAGCGCTTGGTGAACATGGGCATTCACTCACTCAAAATCGAGGGGCGTACAAAAAGCCATTATTATGCTGCGCGAACTGCCCAAAGCTATCGTCGGGCGATTGACGACGCCCAGGGCAATAAGTCTTTTGATAGGGGGCTGATGGCCGAGTTAGAACACCTGGCCAATCGTGGTTACACCGAGGGTTTCTATCGGCGCCATGTCCCGAGCGAGATGCAAAATTATGAGCAGGGCAGTTCACAGAACGCCTCTCAACAGTTTGTAGGTGAGGTGATTGCCTACGACAAAAACCAAGGCCTGTTGACGATCGATGTGAAAAACCGTTTTGAGCGTGGAGACAAACTAAAACTGCTGGCACCTTCCGGTAATATCGATTTTACGCTCGAGATGCTGCTGGACAAAACGGGGGCCGAGATTGATGTGGCACCGGGGGGAGGGCATGTTGTCAGCATACCCTTTGACTTAGAGCCATCCCTGGCCGAAGACGGTGGCATGGCCATGTTGGCACGCTACCTTTAAATGCGGATGTTAAGCGGCCTGGTTGACCATCCAGACCGCGGCCTCAACCCGTGAACGCAAGTTGAGTTTCTTAAGAATGTGTTTGACGTGCACTTTCACGGTACCGTCAGAAATGCCGAGCTCTCTGGCAATGAGTTTGTTAGACAGGCCTCTGGAGATTTGTTTCAGAATTTCGTGTTCGCGGCTGGTGAGGGTCGCCAGCAGCGATGTTTTGGCATTGCCACCTTTGCGAATTGCGCCCGCTAAAACATGAGTGAGCTTTTCGCTGATGACCATTTTGCCAAGAGCGGCCTCTTTTATTTTCTCTAGAATCAATTCAGGGTCCATATCTTTGAGAAGGTAACCGTCTGCGCCATAGGTAATCGCGCACACAACATCTTCGTCATTGTCTGAAACCGTTAACATGATGATACGAGAGCTTAAATCCTTCTCGCGCAGCGCCTTGAGTGTTTCCAGTCCATCCATTCCCTGCATGTTGAGGTCCAGGATGATCAGGTCAGGTTCAAATTTATCCGCAATGTTCAGCGCTTCCTGCCCGCTGGACGCCTCGCCAATTAACTCGAGTTCGTCTTCAAGCTCAATGAGCTGAGCCAAACCTTTGCGCAGTAGTGGGTGATCATCAACCAGCAATACCGTGGCTGTTTGAGTGGTGTTTGGTGACATGGGCACGCTCTCTGAAGTTAATCGGGCGGGGGTACCCGCCTGCCTGTTTCTCATGTTCTACCTTCCGTTAAAGCGCATTGAGGTTCAAGTGTTATGCCTGTTCGAATTGATCTATGTCATTCCTCGGGGCTTAGCAGTGCCCAATTTTCGGATCAGAGTCTGCCCATAAATAGGTAGGTAAAAAATAAGCGGTGTGGGCCATTGCCGCAGGCGCCGTACGAGCCCTGTACAAGGTTTACTTAATTTGGGGTAGTTGCGTGGGGTAAAAGCGTTGAACGTTGTACTCCTTCATACAAATTGTGAATCTCTGGGGCCCTGCCATAGTGGAATCACTATTGAGTTAGGCTAAGGAGAATTGAAATGACAGATTCACATGTCGTGAATCCCGGTGCTGCGACGCAGCAGCCCCAACGTCCAGATTCGGGGGCGGACCTGCACACCTGGGATCCAGAAAACGCTACATTTTGGAAAGAGCGGGGGAATAAGATTGCCACACGCAATTTGTGGATTTCGATTCCCAGTTTATTAACGGGTTTTGCCGTCTGGCTTTACTGGGGCATTATCACCGTACAGATGCTTAATCTGGGTTTTGACTTTGAAAAGTCGGACTTATTTTCGCTGATGGCCATTGCCGGCTTGACCGGGGCAACGCTGCGGATTCCCAGTAGTTTCTTTATTAGGTTATGCGGCGGACGCAACACCATATTTTTCACCACAGCCCTGTTAATGTTACCTGCCATTGGCGCGGGTATGGCCTTACAAGACATAAACACGCCGCTTTGGGTCTTTCAGCTACTGGCACTGCTCTCCGGGTTCGGTGGGGGTAATTTTGCCTCTTCCATGTCCAATATCAGCTTCTTTTACCCCAAAAGTAAACAGGGCCTGGCATTGGGTTTGAACGCGGGTCTGGGCAATTTTGGTGTGACCACCATGCAGATACTGATTCCTCTGGTCATGACCTTTGGTCTGTTTGGCGGCGATGCCATGATACTGCAGAACACCTCGGGTACATTAATCGGAAAAATCGCAGCAGGCTCTGAGACCTATATTTTTAATGCTGGCTTTGTCTGGTTGCTCTTTCTCGTGCCCTTGTTTTTCCTGGGCTGGTTTGGCATGAACAACATTCGAACCAAGGAGGTTTCACCCAATATCCCCAATCCGGTTGCCAGTTTTGGTGTGATCTCAGGCATGTTGCTTGTGGGTTTGTCCACCGCAACTGTGGGTTTGTGGTTGCTTTTGCCCGAGTCGGTGAATGGTTCGGGTTTAGGTGTGCCCAAGGAAATTGTTTTACTGTTGGTGATTACCTCAACAGTCTTCCTGTTGAAGCTCATCCCCGGACAGGTTAAAGACAATCTCTCTAAGCAATACGAGATATTTGGCAATAAACACACTTGGGTAATGAGTGTGATTTACACCATGACCTTCGGTTCGTTCATCGGTTTTGCCGCCTCTTTCCCACTGGCAATCAAAGTGATTTTTGGTTATCAGCACATTATGGTTGATGGGGTAATGACCCACGATACCGTTAATGCCAATGGACCCAGTGCACTGATGTATGCCTGGATGGGCGCGTTTATCGGCGCCTTGATTCGCCCCATTGGTGGTTGGATCTCCGACAAAATAGGCGGCGCTTTTGTCACGCAAATTTGTTCAGTGGTGATGGTGGGTAGTGCTTTGGGTGTGGCTTATTATATGAAAGCGGCCTACAGCTCTGCGAGCCCCGAACAATTTTTTGTGCCTTTCTTTGTTTTGTTCCTCTTGCTGTTTGCTGCAACGGGCATTGGCAACGGTTCCACTTTCCGCAGTATTGCCATGATTTTCCCCAAGGCTCAGGCGGGACCTGTGTTGGGTTGGACGTCTGCAGTCGCCGCTTATGGGGCTTTCTATATCCCCAAAGTGTTAGGAGAACAGATCAAGGCTACAACACCTGAAAATGCCCTGTATGGATTTGCAGGCTTCTATCTAGTCTGTATCTTTGTAAACTGGTGGTTTTACCTCCGCAAGAGCGGCGAGTTTTATAACCCCTAGTGTCCATAGAAGCCCGGGTGAAAACCCGGGTTTTTTTATGCGTGCATCAAATCTTGTTTTTGTCTCAGTATTTCAGGCACAAAAGAAAAGTCTACCGTGGTACCGCCCTCTGCTCTGGTGGCGATGTTCACCTGTCCACCCAAGTGACGGCTGCGCTCGTTCATAATGGCTAGCCCATAGTGGTTTAATTTCTCAGGGGAACTGCCAATGCCCACGCCATTATCACGAATGCTTAACACCACTTCATTGTTGTTTGATTGATACAGTTCGATATCAATGCGGGTGCCCTTGGAGTGATGCAGAGCGTTTTGACTGGCTTCGCGAACAATTTGCAGCAGATGGATTTCCTCTGTTGGGCTCAGGGGAAGGTTGTCTAATTGATAATTCAACCAGATGTCCATGTCGCAGCGCTGCCGTAACTGTTTAACGGTATTATTCAATGCCCCTCGAAGTCCGCCACTGTCCATTTTTAAACGGAAGGTCGTGAGCAACTCCCGGAGTTGCCGATAAGCCGAAGATAAACCTTCACGCAACTCATCAATAATGGGCTGTTGTAGCTCCCACTTTTCCTTGTCTCGGCTTTTTTGCAGTCGGGTGACCTGTATTTGCAGATAGGAGAGTGCCTGGGCGAGGGAGTCGTGGAGCTCGCGGGCAATGACCGTGCGTTCTGTATGCAAGGCCAGGCGTCTCTGCTGGTCTTTCTGTGCGTCCAGAGAGAGTGAGATAGCCAGTTGATCAGCGGCGGAATGCAGAAGTTTTTCCTGCCAGCTTTCCAGTAAGCGGTCGGCGGGAAAATTCAGGCTGATAACGCCGTACTGTTGATTCTCCCGAGCGATAGGGTAGCGCTGATTGAGTTGAACCACATCAACTCGGGAGAACGGTGCGTGTGCTTTGCACCCTTCGCAGGAGCGATTGCTGCAATCAGTGATTGTTTCAACGTTGGGAGCGACGTGGGTATAGGGTTTTTCTCCCTGTTCTGTAAACAGGCAGAGCTCGATCGTTTCGACTCCGAGCACCTCT
Source organism: uncultured Cellvibrionales bacterium (assembly GCA_913020395.1). Taxonomy (GTDB): domain Bacteria; phylum Pseudomonadota; class Gammaproteobacteria; order Pseudomonadales; family Cellvibrionaceae; genus CAJWCA01. The sequence goes on from CAJWCA010000053.1 coordinate 8,152, forward strand.
GCCAATTCATCCACCACTTGTTGGTGATCCAGACCTTGGGTTTCGTGGTCAATAATTCTGCGAGCGTTGTTGAACAGGAACTCCAGAGCGATATTATTTTGATGAAGCTCGGCGGTCCGTTCTTCAACTCGCCTTTCGAGTTCAGCATAGGCACTCTCAATTGACTCACTCATTTGGTTAAAAACGCCACCCAGTAAACCCAGTTCATCTTCGCCGCTGATATCAACCCGCTGGCTGTAGTCGCCCCGGCCCAGATATTGGGCGGTGCGGCTCAGTTCATCCAAGGGTTTTTCAATTCGGTTACGCAGGAGGAAAAAAATCAAACTGCCAACAAGGGTGGTAATCAACAGCGCCAAAAGTTGAAAGGAACGAAGTTGAAGAATTTTTTTATCGGCATGTTGACGAAACTGCTGCACCAACTGGTCGGTCAACAGTATTTGGGTATCGAGTAATTGGGTATTAAAGGCTTCGGGCTGGCCTTGCAAGTTGATCAGTAAATTGGGTTTTAAGACCTGTTGCCAATGTTTAAGGGCCTGCTGGTATTTCTGGCTGATGGCATCGGTTTTGTTAGTGAGGCGTTGGGGGGCAAACAGACTGTGGTTCCAGGTTTGGTCGAGCGCCTGAATAGATTCAGTGGCTTGCTCTTTGTCTCCCCGGTGTAGGGCGAGCCCAATGCGATAGGTCTGCAGGCGCATGGTATCGCTGGTTTTAATGGCTTGCGCGTCTTGCCCCGCAAGTTCAGTTAACCAAAATGAAATGAAGATGCTCAGCAGTGCCACTGCGATAATGGAGATCAACGACAGTGTAATCACACTCATAACGGATTTTGATAACTTTTGTTTGATTGTGTCCATCGTCAGCCCTACCTCCTAATACCCCGGTCGTGGATTTTGTGCCGATTGGAAATAGGCATTTTTTTAAAATCCAATAAAATCAATTGCTTAGAAAAATAGCATCTACCCCCTTGTGGGTAGGTAAGCCATTAAACACCTTTGTATGCCCACCCCGTGTTGATCTGGGTCAACTTGAGTCTCTGCCCAGTATTTATAGTGCCAAAGAGTAAAAAATTACCTGAGGCGAGGGATAAAACACATGAGCCAGTTTTTAGATAAATTGCGTTTCTTCAAGGCAAAAAAGCAGGACTTTGCCGGCGGACACGGAGTGACCACCAATGAGGATCGCGGCTGGGAAGAAGGCTATCGCAGGCGCTGGCAGCACGACAAAGTGGTGCGTTCCACCCACGGCGTGAACTGTACGGGCTCTTGTAGCTGGAAAATTTATGTCAAGGACGGCCTGGTCACCTGGGAGACACAACAAACGGATTATCCTCGCACTCGCCCGGATCTGCCGAACCACGAACCTCGGGGTTGTCCTCGTGGTGCCAGCTACTCCTGGTACATTTACAGTGCTAACCGGTTGAAATACCCCAAGGTGAGAAAGGCGCTGTTAAAACTGTGGCGCGAAGCGCGAGCGCTGCACGCAGACCCAGTTGATGCCTGGGCCTCTATCATGAGTGACAGTGAAAAATCACGCTCATACAAGTCCCGCAGGGGGCTTGGTGGCATGGTGCGTTCCGACTGGAATGAAGTGAACGAAATTATCGCGGCATCGAATATCTATACCGCAAAAACCTATGGACCTGACCGCATTTCAGGTTTCTCTCCAATCCCCGCAATGAGCATGGTGTCCTACGCTGCGGGCTCTCGTTACTTATCATTGATTGGTGGTAACTGCCTGAGTTTCTACGATTGGTATTGCGATTTACCGCCGGCGTCACCTCAAATTTGGGGCGAGCAAACAGATGTGCCCGAATCGGCCGACTGGTACAACTCCGGTTACATCATTGCATGGGGCTCAAATGTGCCTCAAACACGCACACCCGACGCCCATTTTTTTACCGAAGTGCGTTACAAAGGTACCAAAACGGTGTCAGTAACTCCCGATTATTCGGAAGTGGCAAAATTAACGGATGAGTGGATTCCTGCGAAGCAGGGCACCGACTCTGCTGTTGCCATGGCCATGGGCCATGTGATCTTAAAGGAGTTTCATGTCGACTCACCCAGCGAATATTTCAACAACTATGTTCGCACCACCACAGACTTTCCCTATCTGATCAAGCTCGAAGAGTCTGATCAGGGATTGCAACAGGGGCGTTTTCTGCGAGCCTCGGATTTAAACGCTAATCTGGGCCAGGAAAATAACCCTGACTGGAAAACCATTGCACTGGATCAAAAGGGCGACCTGGTGTCACCCACGGGCTCCATCGGTTATCGCTGGGGTGAAAAGGGCAAGTGGAACATCCAGCCCCGGGACGGTAGCTCTGGTGATGAATTGCAACTGCAGTTGTCACTGAAAGGCTTGGGTGACGACGTGCGAGAAGTGGCGTTTCCGTATTTTGGTGGCCAGAAACACGAATATGATTATTTTGACCACACCGATCACGACGACGTGCAGATGCGAAAAGTACCCGTCAAAAAGATCGTGCTGGCAGATGGATCTGAAGCCCTGGTGGCAACGGTGTATGACCTTACACTGGCCAACTATGGTGTGGATAACGGCCTGAATTGCCCAAACACCGCCAGCTCTTTTGATGACGATATTTCCTACACTCCAGCCTGGCAAGAGAAGATCACCGGGGTGCCTCGCGCACAGATTATCAAGATTGCCCGAGAGTTTGCGACCAATGCAGACAAAACCCACGGCCGCAGCATGATCATCATTGGTGCGGCAATGAACCATTGGTACAACATGGACATGAATTACCGTGGTGTGATTAACATGTTGATGATGTGCGGGTGCATCGGTCAGTCTGGCGGAGGTTGGGCTCACTATGTTGGGCAAGAAAAGCTGCGTCCACAATGTGGCTGGTTGCCATTGGCTTTTGGCCTGGATTGGCAGCGTCCACCTCGTCAGATGAACGGCACGTCGTTCTTCTACAATCATTCCAGCCAATGGCGTTACGAAAAACTGGAAATGGAAGAGGTGATTTCTCCGTTGGCCGACAAAACCAAATGGGGTGCGTCGATCATTGATTACAATACTCGAGCCGAGCGTATGGGCTGGTTACCGTCTGCTCCCCAGTTGGGTGCCAACCCTTTGCGCCTGTGTGATCGGGCAGAGACTGCGGGCATGGACCCCAAGGACTATGTTGTTAAACAATTGAAAGACGGTGAACTCAAGTTTGCCTGCGAAGACCCCGATAATAAGCAGAACTTTCCCCACAATCTGTTTATCTGGCGCTCCAACCTGTTGGGGTCCTCAGGCAAGGGGCACGAATACATGCTGCGGCATTTGCTGGGCACAAAACACGGTTTGCAAGGTAAGGACCTGGGGGAGAGTGGCGATAAAAAACCAGAAGATGTGATTTGGCATGAAGAGGCACCGGAGGGGAAAATTGACCTGGTTGTAACCCTGGACTTCCGCATGTCTTCAACCTGCATGTATTCCGATATCGTCTTGCCTACCGCGACCTGGTACGAAAAAGACGATATGAACACCTCTGATATGCACCCCTTTATCCACCCACTTTCCAAGGCGGTAGACCCCGTCTGGGAAAGCCGGTCAGACTGGGATATTTTTAAAGGGCTGGCCAAACGGTTCTCAGAATTGTGTACCGGGCACTTGGGTGTTGAGCGGGACCTCGTGACCGTGCCGTTGCAGCACGACACTCCAGCAGAGCTAGCGCAGCCCGATGGCGTCAAGGCCTGGTGGAAAGGTGAGTGCGATTTAATTCCCGGTAAAACGGCTCCCAATATGATGGTGGTTGAGCGGGATTACCCAAATACCTATAAACGTTTCACATCACTCGGCCCCTTGCTTGAGAAATTAGGCAACGGCGGCAAAGGCATTAATTGGAATACCGATGAAGAGGTGGATTTCCTGGGTAAGCTAAATTATACCCACACCGAAGAAGGTCCTCACAAAGGTCGTCCAAAAATTGAAAGTGCCATTGATGCCGCAGAAGTGATTCTGTCGCTTGCCCCTGAAACTAACGGTGCGGTATCCGTTAAGGCCTGGGAGGCACTCGGTGAATTTACAGGCCTGGATCATACCCACCTGGCCAAACCGAAACAGGATGAAAAAATTCGATTCCGCGACATTCAGGCTCAACCGCGGAAAATTATTTCATCGCCGACCTGGTCTGGTTTGGAAGACGAACATGTGTCCTATAACGCCGGATATACCAACGTACATGAAAGCATTCCTTGGCGCACACTGACTGGCCGCCAGCAGTTCTATCAGGACCATGACTGGATGCGTGACTTTGGAGAGACCCAGTGCCTCTACAAACCACCGGTCAACCTGAAGGCCGTGCAGCCCATGCTGGGTGCATCGCCCAACGGCAACAAGGAAATTGTTCTGAACTGGATTACCCCTCACCAGAAGTGGGGCATTCACTCCACCTATTCAGACAACTTACTGATGCTCACGCTCTCCCGCGGGGGACCCATCATCTGGATCAGTGAAAGTGATGCTAAAAACGCGGGCATAGAAGATAACGACTGGATCGAAGCGTTCAACGTGAATGGCTCTGTCGCCGCCCGAGCAGTGGTTTCACAGCGAGTGCCTGAAGGCATGAGCATGATGTATCACGCCCAGGAAAGGATTGTGAATATCCCGGGCTCTGAAGTGACCAAAACCCGGGGTGGTATGCACAACTCGGTAACCCGAGCCGTCATGAAACCCACGCACATGATTGGCGGTTATGCACAACAATCCTATGGGTTTAACTATTACGGCACCGTAGGCTGTAACCGTGACGAATTTGTGATTGTTAGAAAAATGGACAATGTTGACTGGCTTGACGATGACAGCGTGACGACACAAGAGACTGAACAAGAGGGGGTTAGATAATGAAAGTTCGCGCTCAGATAGGCATGGTGTTAAACCTCGATAAATGTATTGGCTGTCACACTTGTTCAATCACCTGTAAAAATGTGTGGACCAGCCGCGACGGCGTGGAATACGCCTGGTTCAATAACGTGGAATCAAAGCCGGGTATTGGTTTCCCCAAAGAGTGGGAAAATCAAGACAAGTGGAATGGCGGTTGGGTTCGCAATAGCCATGGCAAGTTGGTGCCCAGGCAAGGCAATAAACTGCGAGTGCTGGCTAATATTTTCAGCAATCCTGACCTGCCGGAAATTGACGACTACTACGAACCTTTCGACTTTGACTACGAGCACTTGCAGAGTGCCCCAGACGCTCGCCACCAACCCGTTGCGCGTCCGCGTTCATTGATTACCGGGCAACGCATGGAAAAAATCAATTGGGGCCCCAACTGGGAGGAAATTCTCGGTACCGAGTTTGAAAAGCGCAAGGTTGACAGCAACTTTAATGAAGTTGCCCAGAAAGATATCTACGGGCAGTTTGAAAAAACCTTCATGATGTATCTGCCTCGCCTGTGTGAACATTGCCTGAATCCGGCCTGCGTGGCCAGTTGCCCCAGCGGGGCGATCTACAAACGTGAGGAAGACGGCATTGTGTTGATTGATCAAGACAAGTGTCGCGGCTGGCGCATGTGTGTCTCTGGCTGCCCTTATAAAAAGATTTATTACAACTGGAAAACGGGCAAATCAGAGAAATGCATATTCTGTTACCCCCGTATCGAGGCAGGCCAACCCACAGTATGTTCAGAGACCTGTGTGGGGCGTATCCGTTATTTGGGTGTGCTGCTTTATGACGCCGATCGAATTGAAGATGCAGCGAACACTCCCCTTGAAAAGGATCTGTATCAGTCTCAGCTAGATGTTTTTCTAGACCCCTCTGACCCCGAGGTGCAAGAGGCGGCACGGAAAGAAGGCATTCCCGAAAGCTGGTTGACGGCAGCCCAGGAATCACCCGTCTACAAAATGGCGATGGATTGGAAGGTTGCCCTGCCATTGCATCCGGAATATCGCACCTTGCCGATGGTTTGGTACATTCCGCCCCTATCTCCTATTCAGAATGCAGCGGAGCAGGGTGCTATTGGCATGGATGGCGTGATTCCCGATCTTAAGTCTTTGCGTATTCCCATCCGTTATCTAGCCAATTTGCTAACGGCCGGAGATGAGGCACCGGTGTTGTCGGCACTCGAGAAAATGCTGGCCATGCGTTCTTACAAACGCTCACAGCAAGTGAATGGCGAAGAAGATCTTGAAGTGTTGAAACGCGCCGGCCTTACTTCCACACAAGTGGAGGATATGTACCGCTACATGGCCATTGCCAACTATGAAGATCGTTTTGTGATTCCATCCAGCCACAAAGCCTATGCCGAAGACGCCTACAGCGTGAAAAGCAGTTGTGGTTTCAGCTTTGGAAACGGCTGTTCTGATGGCAACAATGAAGTGAATCTGTTTGGAGGAAAAGAGCAGACTTACCGAAAACAGGGCGATTTGGCACGAGAGATTAAAGTGGTTCATTTGGAGGAGCAGTAATGGACATTCTGAGTGTGATATCCGCTTTGTTGGACTATCCCGAACAAAACTTGTTTGAACATGAGGCGGACATCAATCGTCTTATTACAGAGGCACCTATCGAAGAGGGGCAGAAACTCAAACTCTTGGCCTTTGTGCGCAATAAGCTGGATCAGGATTTGCTGGAATGGCAATCCGATTATGACGCATTGTTTGAACGCGGCCGCTCTCTGGGTTTGTGGTTATTTGAACATGTGCACGGCGAGTCTCGTGATCGCGGTCAGGCGATGGTAGACCTGAGTGAAAAATACCAGCAGGCGGGTTTGCAAATCGCGCAACATCAACTGCCTGATTACATTCCCATGTTTCTGGAATTTCTGGGCACTCAGGGTGAGCGCAATGCAAAGGAATGGCTGCTAGATGTTGAGCATATTCTGGCGCTGCTCTTGTGCCGACTGGAGCGGCGCGAAAGCGACTATGCCTTTCTGTTTGAGGTGCTTCTGAGTATTGCGGGCAGTACGCTCAGCCTTGAGGATGTTCGCAGCCAAGTGGGCAAAGAAAAACGGGATGACAGCAAAAAAGCCATCGATAAGGAGTGGGAAGAGGAAGAAGTGACCTTTGGCGCAGGCTCACTGGATAGCACCTGTGACGGTGCCACACGGCGCCCTTCACAATCCCAACGTAAAGATCAGGACGTACCACTCAATTGGGTAGGTTTTAATCAACCGGATCAAACATCAAAATCCCTTGGGGCTTCAGAAGGAGTTGCACAATGAGTAGTTTTAACATGTTTTTGTTTGGCATCTACCCCTACATTGCTTTGACAGTATTTGTTTTGGGTTCCCTGGTTCGTTATGACCGCGATCAATACACGTGGAAAACAGGGTCGAGCCAGCTACTAGAAGCCAAGCAGCTGCGACAGGGAAGCAGGCCTTTTCACGTTGGCATTATTATGGTTCTGATGGGGCACTTTGTGGGTTTGTTAACACCGCATCAGGTGTGGGATTTCCTTCAGATTACAGCGAGCATGAAGCAGGTCTTTGCCATGGCCATGGGCGGATTCTTTGGTGTGGTGTGTTTGTATGGATTGCTCATTCTGATTAAGCGCAGGCTCACCAACCCTCGCGTGCGGGCCACCAGTTCAAGAATGGACATTACTCTACTGTTCCTGATTCTGGCACAGCTCGTACTGGGGCTTATCTCTATTTTTGTCTCAATGGGTCACCTCGACGGCCAGGAGATGTTAAAGCTAATGAGTTGGGCGCAGAACCTGGTGACCTTTCAGGGAACCGAGGCGGCCGCAAGCATCGCCAGCGTTCATATCATTTTCAAACTGCATGTATTCCTGGGAATGAGTTTGTTTATCGTCTTCCCCTTTAGCCGGCTGGTACACGTATGGAGTGTTCCGGTTAAATATTTCAGCCGCAATTATCAAGTTGTAAGGTCAAGGGGGTAGGCACAGTGATTAGAGTGAATGAAACAACCTTTGATGAAGCCGTGATATTAAATGAAATGCAGTATCACAACGGTGAGTCCCAGCGAGATGCAATGATCAAAGCCAGTGAGTCTTTGATCATTTCTGAGCTACTGTTGCAGAGGGCGCGGGCATTGGGGATTCTGGAGCAGCCTGTCAAAGACGGGGATTCCCAGATTGCGGACCAAAAGATTGGGGAAAAGAAGTTTGATACGGGTCGAAGTTATGGCGGTGTTCAGAAGCAGAAAGGCGGTGTAAACAATACACTGGAATCCGCCTGTGCTGATGATGATACATTTTCTGAGGCTTTGTTTGAGCGCGAGATCGACTTTCCCAGCGCCAGTGCCGCTGATTGCAAACACTATTATGATAACAACCAGGAAAAATTTAGAACCACGCCACTTCTGGCAGTCAGCCATATCCTATTGCCGTCTGAGTCCAGTGATGAATTGGCACGTATAGAAGCTGAAGACACCGCTAAACTGTTGATTCGTCAGCTGCAGCAAGACCCCACGCAGTTTGCTTCTCTAGCTAAATTACACTCTAGTTGCCCCTCAAAAACTACTCAGGGTCAGCTAGGGCAGATCAGCAAGGGCCAAACGGTCCCTGAATTTGAGCGGCAACTGTTCAACTGTGGACCCGGTTTGGTGCTGGTGCCCATTGCCAGTCGATATGGCATTCATGTGGTGAACATTGATGAGCGAGTTGAGGGTCGACAGATGGATTTCGACAGCGTAAACGGTCGTATTGCCGATTACCTGAATGAAAGAGTTCGGCGCAAATCGATTGCTCAGTATATTGAAAGATTGATTGCTTCAGCAGACATTGAGGGCTTTGATTTCAGTGTGAGTGAGTCGCCGCTGGTTCAGTAATTGTCCAGCGAGACCCGGTTAAAGGCGAGGCACCAGAAGGGTGTCTCGCCTTTTTTATTACGATGCGTTGATCACGATAGCGTTTTCCTGGCGGTCTAATACCAGGTAGCGACTAAGGTCTTGCCCAGACTTAATATCATTGGTCATTTTGTTTAAATAGGGTTCTGCCTCTTCTTCACTGGGCGCTTTCTCACCTTCGCCACTTAAACCACAGATAAAAACAAGGTCCCAGTCTTTATTCACACTATCGGCCTCGGTGAGTAGTGCGGGCCAGCTTTCTAGATCCGCAGGCAGTTTGTCGACACACATTCGGGGTTCCACGGTGCCGTGGTTGTCCGGGGACGAGGCACCTTGAGGGGTGGATTGCCGACTGATATCGGTAGAGGCAAACAAAAACAGCAAGCGCTGGGCGTCTTGTTGCTCGCGGGTCATCTTTAACAATTCTGCAAAATTACTCATGATAGGGAACTTCCGGTTTACTTGGGTTTAGAGTTCACTGACGTGTCAATAGCGCCAATGATGATAGTTGTTGTTCTCAGCCACACTTCGAATCGCCGCAACTCAGGCAGGTTTTACACCCGTCCATAATGATCATGGCTTTTGTGTGGCACTTAAGGCAGAGACTGGCATCGGCTGGAAACCCGCTTGTACTGTCTTTCTGCCCTTTTCGGTCGGCATATTCTGCTTGTTTCTCCTGTAATATCTGTTGCTGAACTTCACTTAGCGTTTCTTCTTTGAGTAGACCGATAGATTTCAGGTGCGTTTCAATGCAGTCGCCAATCTCCGCAACCAGTGAAGGCATAAAACGGCCGCCTGATTTGAAATAGCCACCCGCGGGGTCAAACACCACCTTGAGTTCTTCGACCAGAAACGTGACATCTCCACCCTTGCGAAAAACAGCGGAAACAACCCGGGTCAACGCCACTACCCATTGGTAGTGCTCCAGATTCTTGGAGTTTATGAATATCTCAAAAGGGCGGCGAACTTCGAACTCACTGTCTGCATTGAGAATGATATCGTTGATGGTGATGTAGAGCGCGTGGTCTGACAGGGGTGTTTTAATCTTGTAGGTTGACCCCAGCAGCAGTTCAGGTCTGCTCACTTTTTCATGCATTTGCTCTATTTCAGTTTCAGGTATTGCAGGAACCTCCATTGCTTCATTATTGTCAATGATTTTGAAGCCGGTGATTTTTTTGTCGATGGTATAACTTGTCATAGTGTTGTCCATGGGTCTTTGATCAGGAAAGTAATATCAACGGCCTGTTCATAGTTTGCCGTAATAACCTTCTTTTAACGCGTCATACAAGTTGGCGGCGCTGTGTTCTTCGCCGTCGTAAAAGACTTTGTCGTTCCCTTTCATGGTCACGCTACTGCCGTCTTCCAGTTGAAACTGATATTGGGTATTCTCCAAATCCTCTTCTTTGACTAAAACACCTTGGAATACCTCTGGGTTGTAGCGGAAAGTGGTGCAACCCTTCAGGCCTTGTTTGTGCGCATAGAGATAGATGTCTTTGAACTCATCAAACGGAATGTCGGAGGGCACGTTGATAGTTTTTGAGATTGATGAGTCAATCCATTTTTGTGCCGCAGCTTGCACATCAACATGTTGCTCCGGTGTTACCTGATTGCTGGCTACAAAGTAGTCTGGGAGTTTGTTGTCAGGGTCTTTGGCATTGACCTCGGTATTTGCATTAACCAGCGCGCGGTAAGCGAGCAGTTCATAGGAGAATACATCAACTTTTTCTTTGCTTCGTTTTCCTTCGCGAATAATGTTTCGCGCGTAGTGGTGGGCAAAGCTGGGTTCAATGCCGTTACTGGCGTTGTTGGCTAAAGATAATGAGATGGTGCCGGTGGGAGCAATGGATGAATGGTGGGTAAACCGGCAACCGATTTGTTCAATTTCGTCAACTAACGCAGGGTCTTCTTCGGCGACTTTTTGCATATAACGGCTATAGCGGGCGTGCAGCACTTTACCCTTTACCTTATCGCCCGCTTTATATCGCTCGCCCAACTCGGGGCGCTGTTGCAATAACTCGGGAGTTATTTCAAAGTTTTCATCGAAAATGGGCGCGGCCCCTTTTTCACGGGCGAGTTTGACACCCTCACGCCAACCTGCGAGTGCCAGTTCTTTACTGACCTCCTCAGTGAAGGCAATTGACGCGGGGCTTCCATAGGGAATGCCCAGCAGGGCAAGCGTTGAACCCAAACCTAAAAAACCTAAACCATGGCGACGTTTATGTTCAATTTCATGAACCTGTTGAGGCAGGGCCAGGCCATTAAGTTCGACCACATTGTCCAGCATGCGAGTGAAAACGGTGACCAGCTTTCGATATTTGTCCCAGTCAAACTGCGCTTCCTCGGTAAAAGGCTGCTGTACAAACTGCGTTAAGTTGACAGACCCAAGTAGACAACTGCCGTAGGGGGGAAGGGGCTGTTCGCCACAGGGGTTAGTCGCCCGAATACTTTCACAGAACCAGTTGTTGTTGAGCTCGTTCACCCGGTCAATCAATATAAACCCAGGTTCAGCATAGTCATAGGTCGACCCCATGATTTGTTCCCACAGCCGTTGTGCCGGGCAGTGTTTGGTAATGTGGCAGGCGATGAGCCCCTGTTCATTGCGCACATAACTGTCGTCTGTGAGGTGGGGAAGCGATCGCCAGTGTACTTTGCCCGGATCGCTTAAGTGAATGTTCAACTGATCCAGTTCACTGGTTTT
>CAJWCA010000054.1 GCA_913020395.1 uncultured Cellvibrionales bacterium
GCCGGAGTACCCAATGTGTTCGCACTGGATACCGGCTGTGTGTGGGGGGGGAAACTCAGCCTTCTACGACTTGAGGACGAACAGCTTTTTCAGTGCAATTGCGACTAGTCGGGGTAGCCATCGGGATTGCCAGACTGCCACCGCCAGGCATCTTTCACCATTCGCTGTAAATCGTATTCCGCCTTCCAGCCAAGCTCCTGAGCAGCCAGGGCGGCGTCCGCATAACAGGTGGCAATATCACCTGAACGCCGCGGGTGTATCTCCACAGGAACAGACTGCCCACTGATCTCGGAAAAGGCTGCAACAACCTCAAGCACGCTGTAACCATTGCCCGTGCCCAAGTTGAACACACGACAGGCCGGCTTCGCAGAGACCATGTGATCCAGCGCCTTGACATGCCCCCGAGCCAAATCCACGACATGAATATAATCCCTGACGCCGGTTCCATCGGGCGTATCATAATCGTTACCAAAGACACGCAGATGAGGTAATTTGCCCACTGCCACCTGAGCCACATAGGGCAAAAGGTTATTCGGCAATCCTTTCGGGTCTTCCCCGATCGAGCCACTTTCGTGGGCGCCAATGGGGTTGAAATAGCGTAGCAACGTCACCTTCATGTCACTGCCAGGGATTCTGCAGATGTCTTGCAAAATATCTTCAACCATCAATTTGCTTCTACCATAGGGATTGGTGGCAGATGTCGGAAATGCTTCATTAATGGGCACGGTAGCGGGGTCCCCGTAGACCGTTGCGGAGGAGCTAAAAATCAACTGCTTGACGCCAGCTTTATCCATAGACTCACACAAACTCAAGGTGCCAGCGATGTTATTTTGATAATAATGCAAAGGAATTTCGCTGGATTCACCCACGGCCTTTAAGCCGGCAAAATGAAGAACAGCTTGAATCTCATGTTCGCTAAATACGGCGTCTAATGCCGTACTGTCGTTTATATCAACACAATAAAAAGGAATGGACTGACCGCTAATCTTTTCACAACGTTCAAGCGCAGTTTTTTGGCTATTACACAGGTTGTCTACCACTATTGGCTGATAACCTGCGGCCAACAATTCAACACACGTGTGGCTGCCAATATAACCGCACCCTCCTGTGACTAATACTTTCACTGACTATCCCCCAAACCCTGCTAAATAAAGTTCTATAAAGGAGCATTAACACTCCTTTCCGTGCAATCGACGCTATTATCACACAAATGACGCCACAAGCGAGCGCAAGACTAAATTTAGTGTTGCGCTTTCCTGCGTAGTCTTTTGGTCTATGCTTAAAGCAGGGATTAAAGATTGAAGTACAGGCAAACATAGAGACAACAAACTAATACAGATTCTTATGAACAATCTGTCTATAAACGTTGCTCTACTTAAGGAGCCTATTACAAAGTCCCATGTCTAACTAAAAGAACAGAGTCATCGGTTTTGAGGAGAGTTCCATGGGTATTTTCAGTCAATATCGTGAACGCTACGAAACGGCACAGGAGGAAGAGCTCAGTATTCAGGAGTATCTCGAACTGTGTAAAAAAGACGCCAGCGCCTATGCCAGCACGGCCGAGAGAATGTTAATGGCCATTGGCGAACCGGAGACCGTAGATACCTCACGGGATCCTCGCCTGAGTCGAATTTTTTCCAATAAAATTATTCAGCGCTATCCCGTTTTTGAAGATTTTTATGGCATGGAAGAGTGCATTCAGCAGATTGTATCCTTTTTCCGACATGCCGCTCAGGGTCTCGAAGAGAAGAAGCAGATTTTATACCTTCTGGGGCCTGTTGGTGGGGGTAAGTCCTCACTCGCGGAAAAACTCAAAAGCCTGATGGAAAAAGCACCTATCTACTACATTAAGGGATCACCTGTATTTGAATCACCTCTCGGCTTATTTGATCCCGAAGAAGATGCACATATATTGGAAGAGGATTACGGTATTCCTCTTCGTTATATTCAGACCATCATGTCTCCATGGGCCGTTAAGCGTTTACATGAATTCAACGGAGATATCAGTCAGTTCAAAGTGATTAAGGCCTACCCCTCTATTTTGGACCAAATAGGTATCTCCAAAACCGAGCCGGGTGATGAAAACAATCAGGATATTTCATCATTGGTGGGTAAGGTTGATATTCGTAAACTCGAAGACTTCCCACAGAATGACCCCGACGCGTATAGTTTTTCGGGAGGTTTATGTCGCTCCAATCAGGGACTGATGGAATTTGTGGAGATGTTCAAAGCGCCTATTAAAGTGCTGCACCCTCTACTAACGGCAACTCAAGAAGGCAACTTCAACAGTACAGAAGGACTTGGAGCCATCCCCTTTGACGGCATTATTCTAGCCCACTCCAATGAATCAGAGTGGCAGACATTCAAAAACAATAAAAATAATGAGGCCTTTATCGATCGGGTTTACATCGTAAAAGTGCCTTATTGTTTACGTGTTTCAGAAGAAATCAAAATATATGAGAAATTACTGAGCAACAGCTCCTTGCGAACCGCGCAATGCGCGCCTGATACTTTGTCTATGCTCGCGCAATTTGCCACACTTTCTCGCATCAAAGACCCGGAAAACTCCAGCGTCTTCTCGAAAATGAAAATTTATGACGGGGAAAACCTAAAAGATACTGACCCCAAGGCAAAATCTTTACAGGAATACAAAGACTCCGCCGGCGTCGATGAGGGAATGACAGGTTTATCCACTCGCTTCTCCTTTAAGATTTTGTCCAAAGTCTTCAATTTCGATCCGAGTGAAGTTGCCGCCAACCCTGTGCATTTACTGTATGTATTGGAACAGCAAATTGAACAGGAACAATTTCCGACAGAGACGCGAGAACAATATTTAACCTTCATCAAGGAATTCCTGGCGCCAAAATATGTAGAGTTCATTGGCAAGGAAATTCAAACCGCCTACCTGGAGTCCTATGCCGAATACGGGCAGAATATATTTGACCGGTATGTAACCTATGCGGACTTTTGGATTCAGGATCAGGAGTATCGAGACCCTGAAACAGGGGAGATACTCGATCGTCCATCCCTCAATGAGGAATTGGAAAAAATAGAAAAACCCGCCGGAATCAGCAATCCTAAAGATTTCAGGAATGAAATCGTTAATTTTGTTTTACGAGCAAGAGCCAATAACAACAACGTCAATCCAATCTGGAATAGCTACGAAAAACTGCGTACCGTCATCGAGAAAAAAATGTTCTCTAATACGGAGGACTTACTCCCCGTCATTTCGTTTAATGCAAAAGCGTCGGTCGACGACAAGAAGAAACACCAGGACTTTGTTGACCGCATGACCGAACGTGGATACACGGAAAAGCAGGTACGCCTTTTATCAGAGTGGTATCTGCGTGTAAGAAAGTCTCAGTAGACTGAATCGCGCGATAACGCCGGGGGCAGATTGGGGACGAGCAATGAGCTATATTGTTGACCGTAGATTGAATGCAAAAAACAAAAGCGCTGTTAACCGACAGCGTTTTTTACGGCGTTACCGCCAGCACATTAAGAAAGCGGTAGGCGAAGCCGTAACTCACCGTTCGATAACCGATATCGACAAGGGTGAAAAAATCAGCATCCCTTCAAAGGACATCAGTGAACCCACGTTTCACCACGCGCGCGGCGGCGTGATGGAAAACGTTTTGCCGGGCAACAAAGAATTCACTGCCGGCGATCACATCCCCCGCCCTCCGGGCGGTGGTGGGGGCGGATCCGGAGAAGGACAGGCCAGCGACAGCGGCGAAGGTATGGACGAGTTCGTTTTCCAGATCACTCAGGAAGAATTCCTCGACTTTATGTTTGAGGACCTGGAATTGCCCAACTTGGTTAAACGACAACTCAATGGCAGCGATGCATTCAAAACCGTAAGAGCGGGCATATCCAATGAAGGCGCTCCCGGTCGCATCAACATTGTCAGGAGTTTGCGCTCAGCCAACGCCAGGCGCATAGCGCTAACAACAGGCAAACGAAAAAAAATTAAAAAATTAGAAGCTGAACGAGACCGCTTGGAAGCGATGGACTCTGCGCTCAGGGACTCTGCGAAAATTGAGGCGCTCAACGAAGAAATTGAGCACCTGAAGAGCGTTATCAAACGTATCCCCTGGCTAGATGATTTTGACCTGAAATACAATCTTCATGCAAAAGTGCCAATCCCCAAATCCAAAGCCGTCATGTTTTGCCTGATGGATGTATCGGGGTCCATGAATCAAGCCACAAAAGACATTGCCAAACGTTTTTTTATTCTCCTGTATTTGTTTTTACAAAGAAACTACGAACGCACAGAGGTGGTTTTTATCCGCCATCATACCAGCGCGAAAGAGGTCGACGAACAGGACTTTTTTTACTCGAGAGAAACCGGGGGCACCATCGTATCCAGCGCATTGAAACTGATGAAAGAAATCGTTGAAGACCGCTTCCCCGTG
The DNA here is from genome assembly GCA_913020395.1 of uncultured Cellvibrionales bacterium. GTDB lineage: Bacteria > Pseudomonadota > Gammaproteobacteria > Pseudomonadales > Cellvibrionaceae > CAJWCA01. Next base: position 4,416 of record CAJWCA010000054.1, read on the forward strand.
GGTGAGTGGAATATTTACGGCGCCCAGGCCTCCGACGGAGACAACTGGAATGACGACTCTAACACTTGTTACAAAGTGTTGACTGAAAGCATCATTCCGCAATGCCAATATTATTCCTACATTGAAATAACCCCTCGGGACCATCAGGCGCTGTGGGAAGAATACTTGAATGTTAAGGCCCAACATCCAGACGCCTTTGCAATGGAACAGATTGTATCCGCAGCCGATATCTACCCGGTATTTCGAGAACTCTTCCAGAAGAAAGAATCATGAAGCAGGCGCCAATTTCTACAAGTTCTGAATGGACCTTCGAACTCATTGAAACCTATGACAGGGAAATAGGGAAAATAGCGGAAAGCTACGGGCTCGATACTTACCGCAGCCAAATCGAGATCATCAGCTCCGAGCAAATGATGGACGCTTATGCGTCGGTTGGCATGCCGCTGGGCTATCACCACTGGTCCTATGGCAAGCAATTTTTGAATGTGGAACGCTCTTACAACCGCGGCCAGATGGGGCTAGCCTACGAGATAGTGATCAATTCAAACCCGAGCATTGCCTACCTTATGGAAGAGAACTCTATGGCAATGCAAGCGCTGGTCATTGCCCATGCCTGCTATGGCCACAATTCCTTTTTTAAAAGCAACTACCTGTTCACCACCTGGACAGATGCCGACTCCATTATCGACTACCTGCTGTTTGCCAAAAACTATATTGATCACTGCGAACAGACTCAGGGAATCGACGCAGTAGAAGCCATCATAGACTCCTGCCACGCATTGATGAACTACGGTGTCGACCGCTATAAAAGGCCCTACCCTATCTCTGCCGCAGAGGAGCAATCACGGCAAAAGGAGCGAGAGGAATACCTGCAGAAGCAGGTCAACGACCTCTGGCGCACCATTCCCAAACCTGAACAATCCGAGGCACAGGATGAACAAATTCACTTCCCCTCTGAGCCTCAGGAAAACCTGCTTTACTTCATAGAAAAAAACGCTCCGTTGCTGGAGCCTTGGCAGAGAGAAATTGTGCGCATTGTTAGAAAGATCGCGCAGTATTTCTACCCCCAGCGACAAACCCAGGTCATGAACGAGGGGTGGGCGTGTTTCTGGCACTACACCTTGCTGAACGACCTGTATGACAAGGGTTTGGTGACAGAAGGGTTTATGCTGGAGTTTTTGCAATCACACTCCAGTGTCATCTATCAACCCCCCTATGACAGCCCCCATTACAGCGGCATCAATCCCTATACGCTGGGCTACCACATGATGATGGATATTCGCAGAATCTGCGAACATCCGACCGCAGAGGACAAACACTGGTTTCCTGACATTGCCGGCAGCGACTGGCTTGAGACCATGAAATTTGCCATGACCAACTTCAAAGATGAGAGTTTCATACTGCAATACCTCTCACCCAAAGTAATGCGGGATTTGAAGCTGTTTTGCATTATCGATGACGATGAGGAAAAAGACATTCTTGTGAGCGCCATTCACGACGATAGCGGCTATCAAACACTGCGTGAGAACCTGGCCGGTCTCTACAACCTGGGAAATCGCGAGCCCAACATACAAATCGTTAAGGTCAATATCAGAGGGGATCGATCGCTGACTCTAAAACACACGCAATATAAACGACGCCCGATGGCAGATAGTTGTGAGGAGGTATTGAAACACTTACACCGGCTGTGGGGTTTTGATGTGAAACTGGAATCTTTCGACGGTGACACCCTGAAACAGAACTTCCAATGCCCACCAAAGAAGGAAGAATCCAGCGCCCCGGAGACCCCCACCATCATTTCGACTTAGGCCTCGATCAAGCCCTGCACTTTAGTTAATAAATCTTCATTATCGAAGGGTTTGGGCAATATATCATTGGCCCCTGCAGCCCGCGCTCTATCCAGCCCTTCTTGAGTTTCAGCGGAAATTACCAGCACCTTAGCGTGCGAGTGGTCTTCGTGCTCGCGAATGTAGCTCAATACTTGATAACCGTCGATGCCAGGCATCTTAAGGTCCAAAGTAATTAAAGAAGGGTTCATACGAGACAACATCGCACCGGCAACAAAACCATCTTGAGCGATTTCCACCTCATAGCCCGCCCGCTTCAGCACTCGGCGAATCGCAGCGGCCATTTCTGGCTGGTCTTCAATCACTAATATTGTTCGATTTGTGCCCGCCAACTCTTCGGGTACCGGTATTTGGTTCTCACGCATGAAGCTGACGAAGTCATCAACCTGAATACGATGATCACCCCGGCCGGGCAGCTTATAGGCTTTAAGCTTGCCACGCTCGATCCACCGAATCACTGTTCTAAAGTTAACCCCGCAGTATTTGGCAGCCTCACCAGTAGTAAGTACTCGCACTTCCGACATATTTTGCCTCTAACAATTGCCTCTAACAAAGGGGTTTCGGGGTCTATCTTTGACAAGTGGACCAAAGCATAGCCCATTTAGAAGCTGACTTAAATGACAAATATACATAACGTTACCGGTCAAGCATAAGAACTTGGTATAAATGGCATGATTGACAGGTTAGTCACAATAGGTATAATTGTTCACAAGGAATGAGATTACTGGCCTCATTCAAAAGCAGATGCAAGACCTGCTTGCCCGTTTCAAGAGAGAGCACTTGAAATTTCGATTTGTTTTCATGCAAATCCTCCAAGAACACCCTAAGACCTTTAGCCCCAGATTGTAGTCGGGGCTTTTTTTTTGCCTCGGGAAACCGCAGAATGTGATTTTTCACTGGATGCGAACGCCGAATGCCTGAATCCATATTATTGGTAGACGATAACGCCGTTAACCGTCGACTGGTCCGCTATATACTCTCCAATGACTATGAGGGCGTGCAGGAGGCCACCGATGGCGAAGAGTGCCTGACCGCCCTCAGCCAGCACCCTTTTGACCTGGTCCTGCTGGACCTGAACATGCCTAAGATCTCCGGCTTTGAGGTTCTCAAAGAGCTAAAGAGCGCAAACATGCCCCGCTCCCCGGCCATCATCGTGCTCTCGGCAGACAATGACCCAGACACAATCAGTCGAGCGCTTCGTTTGGGAGCGGCAGACTATCTCACCACACCCTTTAACCGAGACGAATTATTGGCCAGAGTGAAAACCCACCTGGCGCTGCACAATCGAGAACAGTATCTTGAAGAGCGCGTGCAAAAACGAACCGCCGCCCTGATGGAAACCAACCAGCGCCTGAAGGAGGCTACACACCAATTGATTCAGGCTGAAAAAATGGCCTCTCTGGGTCAACTGGCCGCAGGCGTTGCCCATGAAATCAACAATCCAGTAGGTTATATCAACTCTAACCTGGATACGCTCAGCTCCTACACCAAAGATATTTTGGGTCTCATTGAGCACTACCGGAAACTCGAGGACTCTCCCGACGACAAGGCACTGGCAGAGCTAGTCAGGGAAGACCGGCAACGAATCGATCTGGACTTCCTACAAGACGACATCAAACATTTGATCAAAGAATCGCTTCAGGGGGTCAGTCACGTCAAACAAATTGTCAGTGACCTGAAAGGCTTTGCACACCCGGAGGAAAAGGAGTGGCAAACTGTTGATCTGAACGAGGTGATCGACAGCACACTGAATATCGTAAACAACGAACTTAAATATAAAACAGAGGTTGTCAAAAAATATAGCGACATTCCTCCTCTTGAATGCATCACGCCTCAGATCAAACAAGTATTGCTCAATTTATTGGTCAATGCGGGCCACGCCATCGATGAACACGGTAAGATCACTATCGCCACGGAGCTGGATGACAGCAAACAAAATGTGCAGATACACATTGAGGACACCGGGCAGGGCATTGGCGAAGAAAATCGAAAAAAAATATTCGATCCCTTTTTCACCACCAAACCCGTTGGTCAAGGCACGGGGCTGGGCCTGTCGGTGTCCTATGGCATCATGCAATCTCACCGCGGCAGCATCGATGTTGTGAGCGAGGAAGGCAAAGGTAGCTGCTTTACCCTGACACTTCCGCTGCACCAGTGAGCCAGCGTTTGGTTGCCCGAAAACCGATACCTTGGTAAATCAATAGCGACACCAAAACCAATACCGCACCCACAACAAGGGTGGGCGTGAGTATCTCTCCAGCGACAACGGCACCCAATCCCAGTGCAATCACTGGCGATAACATGGTAATTAAAGACACCGAATCCATGCTCAAATGTTTGATCAGGTAAATAAACAAAGCAATGCCCACCAATGACCCCATCACTGCGAGATAAGCTACCGCATACATCGAGTGTGTACTGATAATGGCGGGAATTTCTCCATCCACAAAATACCAGGTCAACAAAAAGCCCGGCAGCGCAAAACCAAGGGCACCGGCGGTTTGATTTATAGCACCCAATTCACTGTTCATTTTTTTCAGGCCAATGCCCGTCAACGCAAAGAGCACACAGGATCCCAGGATGCCCAAAACGCCCCAAAGAGCATCGGGTCCCGCGCTCAACTGGTTTTTGAAAATCAGCACTAAACCGGCAAGCGCCAACAAAAGGGCACCTACTCGCCTGGGGTTGAACACATACGCCCGCAGGACCACCAGAGAAAAAAGTCCGGTAAAAAAAGGCGCCATAGCAAAAATAATCGCCAGCAAGCCCGATGAGATATATTGCGCGGACCAGTAAACCAGCAACATATTGGGGAACAAACCCAAAGACGCAAGCAGATACACTTTCCAATTACCCCCGCCAAGACTCAAGCGCTGACCACCCACCAGCATCACCACACACGCCAGGCAAAACGCCAAAAACATACGCAGGGTCACAGCGGCAATAAACGACAAACTGTCATTGCTCCAAACAATCGCCAAGGGCGTGGTGGACCAGATCAGCACCACCAAAATATAGGCAAGCACGATAGGCATTTTTCATTTCCTTCTATTTTCACAATAAATTTAACGCAATAAAAAAGGCCGCAGTTTTAACGCTGCGGCCTTTTGAAATGGGGGGAGAACTTTTTACAAATTAACAGTTCACGTCACACTCCAGGCACGCAGCAATGGGCCAAATGACCCAGGGGGCCAGTCGGACTTGCTTTAGGCAAGTCGCCGCATAATTCGGCGATGTCAGGGGCGTAAGAGAAAACAAGTGTCATTCCTGTTTGTTTTAAAAGTATAAATTGCTTAAAGGTTAAGGGGCAAAAAGCATTGCCAACAAGACGCCTGCAGCAATAGCATTCATTCCACAGTTGCATTAGAGTGTGCCATAGCCAAGCCATTCGTCAAGTAATTAATTATTTCTATGCAGATTTTCCTCGTTGGCGGCGCCGTCCGCGACAAATTATTGGGTTTTCCCTGGCACGAACGCGACTGGGTTGTTGTGGGTGCCACGCCCTCCCAAATGGAATTGGAGGGATATGTTCCTGTTGGAAAAGACTTTCCCGTCTTTTTACACCCCCAGACAAAAGAAGAATACGCACTGGCGCGCACAGAGCGAAAGGTCGCCCCCGGGTATAAAGGTTTTAGTTTTCACACCTCCCCCGATGTCACCCTCGCTGAAGACCTCCGTCGCCGAGATCTGAGCATCAATGCCATTGCGGAAGACGCAGAAGGCAAGCTCACCGACCCCTACGGAGGCCAACAAGACATAGAAGCCCGCCTGCTCAGGCATGTATCGGAAGCTTTTGCTGAAGACCCTGTACGCATTTTGCGTGTCGCGCGCTTTGCTGCCCGTTACCATCATCTGGGTTTTGTGGTTGCGCCAGACACCATGGCCCTGATGTCAACGATAGTGAAAAGTGGCGAAGCCGATCACCTGGTGGCGGAGAGGGTATGGAAGGAATTCAGTCGTGCACTTGAGGAACAACACCCTGAAGTTTTTATGGCTTGCCTAGACCGCTGTAACGCCACCGGCCAGATCATGCCTGAACTGCTTGATGGCAAGTCTATCGACATATTTACGCATGTCTGCGCCTCAAGCCCCGACAGCATGATTCGATTTGCTGCCCTCATGACCTCTCTCACAAGCGATGAAATCAATAACTTTTGCCAACGATTAACAGTACCCAAAGACTTCCGGGACCTTGCGATTTCTACGGGTAAAACACTGCCTTACTACCAGCAGGAAGCGCCCCTGGATCCGGGTCACATTCTAGATACCCTCGCTAGTCTGGATGCCTTCCGCCGACCCCAGCGCTTCACTCAGTGTCTGAATGCCTGCGAAGCCATTAGCAGTCGCGCCCTGCCTTCCGAGCACTTGCAGAAAGGGCTCGAACTCTGCCAAAACATCAACCCCGGTGACATTGCGGAGGCGGGGTTTAAAGGCCAAGCTTTTGGGGTAGAGTTGAAACGTCGCAGACTGGAGGTGCTCAAGGCGATTGCCCCTAGCTCTAATCATAAATCCGACCACAAACCTGAAGAGGATCCATCGTGAGTTTGTCTCCAGTTGCTATTATTACCGGTGGCGCTCGGCGCATTGGCGCAGAGATTTCCCGTACACTGCATGCGGCGGGATACAGCGTTGCAATCCATTGTCGCCACTCAAAAGATGATGCCGAAACACTCTGTGCCAGCCTCAATGCTGCCCGCCCCGAGTCGGCCTCGGTACACGTCACCGATTTAAATAACAAACATAATATTGATTCACTGGCCTCGGAGGTTCTGCAAAAGTGGGGCCGACTGGACATTCTTGTTAACAGCGCTTCCAGTTTTTACCCAACACCCCTTGGCACTGTGACGGAAAGCCAATGGAATGACCTGATCGATAGCAACCTCAAGGCCCCTCTCTTTTTAGCCCAGGCGTGTGCATCCGCCCTGAAGGAAAACGGAGGATCTATTATCAATATCGCAGATATTCACGCGGAACGACCGCTGAAAGAGCACGCTGTTTATTGCGCCGCCAAAGCGGGTAACGTAATGCTCACCAAAGCCCTGGCCCACGACCTAGCCCCTGATATTCGCGTTAACGGTGTCGCGCCTGGCGCAATTTTGTGGCCAGAAAATGAAAGCGAACTCGACGATAAACAGAAAGAGAATATGCTGGCGAAAATTCCACTCAGATCCGCAGGGAACAGCTCGGACATTGCCCGCACGGTAAAATTTCTCGCCTGCGACGCGCCTTATATCACAGGTCAGATTTTGGCTGTGGACGGGGGAAGAAGCATTAATGCCTAATCGAATAAGCAGGCCACATTAGCTGGAAAAAGGCAGCGAATGCTCACGCCATTTAAATTCTACCACCCACAATTGCTGCGCGGATTTATCATAGGCGCTCCATAGCGCCTCGTAAGATTGCTGTAATTCGGGGTGAAGATCCCCAGCCGCAATTTCAGCCAGCGGCCACAAAACAAAGGCGTTTTCTGTGATTTCACGTCGGGGCAGCTCTACCCCTTCAACGTCGCCCACCGCACTGCCATAGGTCAGAATATCAATATCCAGTGTTCGGCCACTAAACTTAGGCCCTTGGCGTGTACGACCGTTTTCATCTTCAATCGCTTTTAAGGCAGCTGACAAACGACCAACCGAGCACTGTGTCTCAATGGCGACAACCAGATTGAAAAAACTGTCTCCCTTAAAACCCACCGCCTCACTTTCGTAAACAGAGGATATACGTAAATCGCCAAAATTCTCGGCCAGCGCATCCAGAGCGGCAACGATATAACGCTCACGGTCGATATTACTGCCAAGGCTGAGATAGACAGTTGTCATGCCGATACAGTCCCTGCGCGAGCGCCCCTTTCAATTAACATGCCCACATCGCGGGCACCACGCACAGCCCCCGGCTTACTCAGACGCAAGCGAATCCAGGGAACATTAAACTCCTCCATTACAAGTGCAGCAACTTTCTCAGCCATGGTCTCAACCAACAGGAACTCAGAACCCTCAATGTACTGAATCAGACGTTTACTTACCGCCTTATAATTTAACGCGTATTGAATATCATCCGTCTCAGCCGCCTTTCGAATATCAGTAGCCATTTCCAGATCCAGGCTGACAACCTGCTTTATTTCTCGCTCCCAATCATAGATTCCTATGATTGTTTCAATGTTCAGTTCTCTTATATAAACAATATCCATAGTGCTAACCATTACCTGTGCTTGAGCCGTTGAGTGACGGCAACTCTTCCATTGGCCAGCGGGGGCGCACCTTCACCGCGGCCGGTGATTGCTGCCCTGCCAGTAGTCGCTGGCAACCCGCATAGGCGATCATTGCGCCATTATCGGTGCAGAACTCATGCCGCGCATAGAAGACCTTGGCACCCACTTTGGCCAGCGCGGCTTCCAGCTCCTCTCGCAGGCGAATATTGGCAGATACACCGCCGGCGATCACGAGTGTTTTAAAACCGGTTTCTTTTAACGCCCGGCGACATTTGATGACCAGCGTGCCCACCACCGCCTCCTGAAAGGCAAAGGCGATATCGGCTGATGTTTGATTGTCCGGCAATCCATCTTCCAGGGCATGGGCTGCAACGGTGTTCAGGGTAAATGTTTTCAGCCCACTGAAACTGAAGTCCAGCCCTGGGCGGTCGGTCATCGGTCGAGGAAACTTGAATCGCCCCTGTGTACCCGACTCAGCGAGTTGTGCGATGCGAGGGCCGCCGGGGTAGTCCAGGTCCAGCATCTTGGCGGCCTTGTCAAAGGCTTCTCCGGCGGCATCATCCAGTGACTCACCCAACAGCTCATATTCCCCCAGCCCCTCTACCTTCACCAGCTGCGTATGACCGCCAGACACCAGCAAGGCAACAAAGGGGTACTCGGGAGGGTTGTCTTCCAGCATGGGAGCTAATAGATGCCCCTCCATATGGTGCACGCCAATGGCAGGCACATTCCAGGCATAAGCCATCGATTGCCCTACACAGGCCCCGACCATTAGCGCGCCCACCAATCCCGGCCCGGCAGTGTAGGCAATACCGTCTAGCTGATCGGCGCTTGTGCCGCTCGCCTCCATCACCTGTCGAATCAGGGGCAAGGTTTTACGCACATGGTCTCGGGAGGCAAGTTCGGGCACCACACCACCATATTCGGCGTGTACGTCTACCTGACTATAGAGAGCATCCCCCAATAGACCTAATTCACTATCATATATGGCGATTCCCGTTTCATCACAGGAGGTTTCTATCCCCAGAACGCGCATGTTTACTGACCTGACATAGCCCTTTGGGCCAAAAATTGTTTGTGGTGGGCATGATAATCACAGCGTCGCCCAAGAGCCAGTCTAATTTAACGTAAGTTTGGCTTGCAGGCAGGGATCTAACTGTATAGAATTTGCGCCCCTTGGATAGGGAGAAGTCTGTCATTGCCATTTTGGCCTGACGGCAGTCTGCATAGCAAGCTGTTGGCTTCCTCTAGAATACTAAACAGATTTAAGATTAACGTGTAAAAGGTAAAAACATGCCTGCGGTAAAGCTGAAAGAAAACGAACCATTTGATATTGCTCTGCGCCGCTTCAAGCGCTCTTGCGAAAAAGCCGGCATTCTGGCTGAAGTACGTCGTCGCGAGTTCTACGAGAAGCCAACAACTGTTCGCAAGCGCAAGTCTGCTGCGGCCGTTAAGCGCCACGCGAAAAAGGTTCAGCGCGAAAGCAAAAAGTTTGTTCGCCTGTACTAATACGCACATTTGATTCGTCGGCTCTGTGCCGGCGCAAAATTGTCAGAGTTTACCCTGCCCGCCAGTGAAAACCTGACAAGACAGTACGCCTGCAACTGCGGCGTACTCGGTTGGCGGTGCCCGACTCCCGCTACCCAGTAAGGAATCACAATGGCTACATCCAGCTTAAAACAATCCATCACCGACGCGATGAAAGCGGCCATGCGTGCCCGCGAAAAAGAGCGTTTGGGTGTTATTCGACTGATATTGGCTGAATTTAAGCGCATTGAAGTTGATGAGCGGATTGATCTGGATAATGACCGCGTGTTGACCGTGCTCGACAAAATGAGCAAGCAGCGCCGCGACTCAAAGCAGCAGTTTCTCGATGCGGGCCGCCAGGAATTGGCCGATCAGGAACACTTTGAGTTAGGCGTTATTGCCGAATTCCTACCCGCCCCCCTCACCGAGGCGGAACTCAATGTGATTATTGAGAAGGCCATTGCCGACAGTGGCGCAGAAAGCATGCGCGACATGGGCAAAGCAATGGGGCTCATCAAGCCGCAAGTGCAGGGCCGCGCAGACATGGGCAGCATCAGCAAGCTCATTAAAGCCCAATTAAGCTAAGCAAAGCTGACAGCAACAAACCCTCTCCTGTAGACTTTCCCCATGGCCAGTTTGATACCCCAGGGATTCATTGACGATTTGTTGGACCGCCTCGATATTGTCGAGGTGGTAGACTCCCGTGTAAAACTCAAAAAGACAGGCAAAAACTTCAGTGCCTGCTGCCCCTTTCACGACGAAAAAACACCCTCATTTACCGTCAGCCAGGATAAACAGTTTTACTACTGCTTTGGCTGTGGCGCCAGCGGCAACGCCCTGGGTTTCTTAATGAATTATGAACGCCTGGAATTTCCCCAGGCGGTTGAGAACCTGGCCCGCCTCGCGGGACTAGAAGTGCCCAAACAAGCCAGCAACCCCGCGGCCGACAGGCGCGCCGCCGAAAAGAAACAAATTTATACCCTGCTGGAGAAGGCCGACGAATTTTACCGCACACAGCTGCGCCAGCACCCAGCCAGAATGGAGGCGGTGCAATACCTGAAAAACCGGGGCTTGAGTGGTGAGATTGCGCGGGAATTTGGCATTGGTTTTGCCCCGCCGGGTTGGGACAATCTGCTAAAACAACTGGGCACAAAACCCGACGAACGCAAGCGCCTGAGCGAAGGCGGCATGTTCATCGAGCGCGAAGACAGCAAAAAAATATATGACCGGTTTCGCCACCGCATCATGTTCCCCATCAGAGACGTCCGTGGGCGAGTGGTGGGTTTTGGCGGCCGAGTGCTGGGTGACGATAAACCCAAATATCTGAACTCACCCGAAACACCCGTTTACCACAAGGGCCTTGAACTCTATGGCCTGCACGAAGCCCGGCAAGCCTACAAAGAAATTCCCAGGCTACTATTTGTTGAAGGATATATGGACGTGGTCGCCCTGGCTCAATTTGGCATTCGTTATGGTGTAGCCACACTCGGCACCGCGTGTGGAGAGGACCACCTCAACCGCGCATTTCGCTACACCAACGAAGTGGTCTTTTGCTTTGACGGCGACGCCGCGGGGCGGGCCGCCGGCCTGCGGGCGCTGGAAAACACACTGCCCGCCATGGAAGACGGCAGACAGGTAAAGTTTCTGTTTCTGCCTGACGGAGAAGACCCCGATACGCTGATTCGTCAAATCGGTACCGACAAGTTCTCAAACCTGGTTGAACTGGCCGTGCCGCTGGAGGATTTTCTTTTTGATGCGGTCGCCGACGGTATCGACATACAGAGCATGGAAGGACGCGCTCGACTCAGTAAACTAGCGGCCCCGCTGCTGGACAAGCTACCCAAAGGTGTTTTTCGCGAACTGATGTTTGCCAACTTGGCCAATCGTACCGGCCTGGGAAAGGACACGCTGGTAGAGCTGATCAAAGAGCTGCCAAAAAAAACGCAAATACTGACCCCCGCGGAACCTCAAAAAGCAAAACATCAACCCGCAAACAGAAATTCAAGAGAGCGGCTAAACACAGCTACACATTCGGAACCGCCCCAGTATATCTCCAGCGAGAGCCCACATCAGGCACAGGACCTGCCGCCGGATTATCATTGGGAAGAGAGCGGATATGCAGAGGACAGCATGCCGCCTGACTATGAAACCCACTTTGATGCTGACGGCTTTCAGCCCTCGTCAGATGAAACTCCAGTGGACAAGCCCAGTCGCTACTTGATGCCGCCGAAGCGTAAAATCATAGCCCTGACCCTGAGCCAGCCGGAGCTGGCCGCAAACATTGAAGACCACACCTTCTGGGAGCAGCAGGATGATGCAGACCTGCAACTGTTTGCAAAGCTGATTAAAATCTTAAAGCAGCGCCCCCACTACAAGCTGGCACACATCATAGGTTTCTGGTCTGCCTCCTATGGAGAGCAGGAAACTCAATACCTCAAGGACATTGCCGGCGTCGATTTGGTACAGGCGACCAAGGCTTTGTCGAAAGCGGATGAAGACGAGCGAGGGCGCTATGACCTGGCCCAGGCCTTTGACGATACACTCGAAAGCTTACATCGCCTGCAGCGTCAGGATAAAAGCGCCAAGTCACTGGAAAAATTGAAAAAATCGGACTTAACTCAGCTAAGCAAAGAGGATAAACAGCGCTTAGTGGACGCTGCATTAGCAGGCAAACACTCAAAACGTGAATGAATCGCTAAAAGACCCCTGTAAATGACTATATAGGGCTTGAATTCCTAGAATAAAACGCAATATATGCGTTATAATTCCGCGCTTATATTCGCAATCTATTCACCACCATTTTCGACAGGGTCCCGAATGACCAATATCGCCCAACAGAAACAGTCTCGCATTAAAGAATTGATCACCAAAGGCAAGGAGCAGGGTTACCTGACTTATGCCGAAGTTAACGATCATTTGCCAGAAGACATTTCGGATCCAGATCAGGTTGAAGACATCATCCAGATGATCAACGACATGGGCATCCAGGTGTACGAAGTTGCACCCGATGCCGATACACTCCTGATGAGCGACGGAGACTCCTCCGCCGATGAGATTGCCGCCGCCGAAGCCGCCGCAGCGCTCGCCGCGGTGGAAACCGAAGCCGGTCGCACGACCGACCCCGTGCGCATGTACATGCGTGAAATGGGCACCGTTGAACTGCTGACCCGCGAAGGCGAAATCGCCATTGCCAAACGCATTGAAGAAGGCGTTCGCGAACTCATGCACGCAGTTGCCCATTGGCCGGGCACCGTAAACATGCTTTTGTCTGAATATGCGATGGTAGAAAGGGAAGAGCGTCGCTTGGCTGACGTGCTGCTTGGCTGGCTCGACCCTGCCGATGTGGACCCCACTCCTCCCGTGATCAAGCCCATCGCAGACGCAAACAAAGAAAAAGATGATGACTCGGACGACTCCGATGACGACGAAGACGAAAATGCAGGCGGAGTTGATCCTGAAGAGGCCCGCGAGCGCTTCGAGCTACTGATCAAGCAAACGACTCAAGCCGATAAAGTCATTGCCAAACACGGTCGCGCCAGCAAACAGGCTGAAAAAGAGCTTTTTGCTCTGGGCGAGATCTTCAAGTTCTTCAAATTGCCTCCCCGTCAGTTTGAGCCCATGTATGAAAGTGTTCGCGGCATGCTGGCACGCCTGCGCCGGGAAGAGCGCGCCATCATGAACCTGTGTGTTCGCGATGCCAAAATGCCCCGCAAAACCTTTATTAAAGAGTTTCCGGGTAACGAGACCAATCAAGACTGGATCTCAGACATTATTAAAAAGAAGCGCGACTATTCAGACGCCCTGAAAAATGTCGAAATGGACATCTATCGCTCGCAGCGCAAGCTGGGCGCCATTGAAGAAATAACCGGCCTTGAGCTCGCATCGATCAAAGAGATCAACCGCCGGATGTCTATTGGTGAAGCCCGCGCACGCAGAGCCAAAAAGGAAATGGTAGAAGCCAACCTGCGTTTGGTGATATCCATTGCGAAGAAATATACCAACCGTGGCCTGCAGTTCCTGGATCTGATTCAGGAGGGCAACATCGGCCTGATGAAAGCTGTTGATAAATTTGAATACCGTCGTGGTTACAAGTTCTCAACCTACGCCACCTGGTGGATTCGACAGGCTATTACCCGCTCTATTGCAGACCAGGCACGAACGATTCGTATCCCTGTGCACATGATTGAAACAATCAACAAGCTCAATCGTGTCTCTCGCCAGATGCTTCAGGAAATGGGTCGCGAACCCACACCGGAAGAGCTGGGTGAACGCATGGAAATGCCGGAAGACAAAGTACGCAAAGTATTGAAAATCGCCAAAGAGCCCATTTCAATGGAAACTCCCATTGGCGACGATGAAGACTCCCACCTGGGCGACTTTATTGAAGACGGCACCATCACGTCACCCATCGAGTCGGCAACAGGCGAAGGCCTCACCGAGTCTACACGTGAAGTGCTAGCCGGCCTCACCGCAAGGGAAGCCAAGGTACTGAGAATGCGTTTTGGCATCGACATGAACACCGACCACACCCTGGAAGAAGTGGGCAAGCAGTTTGATGTGACCCGCGAACGGATTCGTCAGATTGAGGCAAAAGCACTAAGAAAGCTTCGCCACCCTTCTCGTTCCGACCACCTTCGCAGCTTCCTGGACGATCAATAAATCGCGTCCACCTACTGGTTTTAGCGCGCGCGCAGCTATATAATGCGCGCCTTGCCCGACATCCTCTGTCGGGCAAGTTTGCAGGGCCCTTAGCTCAGTTGGTTAGAGCATCCGACTCATAATCGGCAGGTCCGCGGTTCAAGTCCGCGAGGGCCCACCATTTTTCCCTGGGGTTTATAGGAGGGAATGGTAATCCTGCAAAAGAATCGTCTCGTTAGAAGCACTAGGCAACCCTTTACATCATACGACATGAACAAGCTTAAGTGCTTCTCCGGCAACCGTGTGTTCAGTGACGGAATGAGAGCACAAATAATCGATAAACTCCTCATCCCTAAGAGGTTTACTGTAGAAGTATCCCTGAACCAAGTCACAGGAGGACTCCCTTAACACACTTAGCTGATCGTGGGTTTCCACACCCTCTGCAACCACCTCCATTCCAAGAGCATGGGCTAGTTGGATTGACCCGTTGATCAACTCTCTATCAGCACCTTCATGGGCTAGATTCTCCACAAAACTCCGATCTATCTTTAGAAGATCGAATGGGTATTTCCTTAGGTAACTCAAAGAAGAGTACCCCGTACCGAAATCGTCCATTGCCAACGAAATTCCCATCTCTTTCATCTCCTGAAGAAGCTCACTGACATAAATACTACCGCTAATTAGCACTCCCTCCGTAATTTCCAACTCAAGAGCGCCACTGGGTATAGCGTGTCTCTCTAAACTTTTTTTGATCTCATTAGTAAGAGTATTAC
>CAJWCA010000055.1 GCA_913020395.1 uncultured Cellvibrionales bacterium
CGCAATTTCCCCGCCAAAACCACCGGTCTTAGTTGCTTCATGAGCAATCAGCAAACGACCGGTTTTCTCAACCGACGCCGCAACCGTATCGGCATCCCAAGGCAGCAAAGTACGTAAGTCAATGACTTCACAGCTGACTCCCTCGGCTTCAGCCATTTCAGCCGCTTTTAGGGTGACTCCCATCTGTGCGCCCCAAGCCAGCAGCGAAATATCATTACCTTCCTGAACGACCTTCGCCTGAGCTAGGGGCAGCTCGTAATCTTCTTCAGGCACTTCCCCAACGGCCGCGCGATAAATGGCTTTGGGCTCAAAAAACAAGACCGGATTGGGGTCGCGAATAGCAGCCAACAGCAGCCCCTTGGCATCGTAAGGCGTGCTAGGCACAACCACTTTTAAACCTGGAGTGTGACAAAAATAGGCTTCTGGCGACTGGGAGTGATAGAGCCCCCCTGCTATTCCACCGCCATAGGGTGTACGAAAGGTTAAGCCGCCGACATTAAACTCATCACCACTGCGGTAGCGGAACTTAGCCGCTTCATTCACAATTTGGTCGAAGGCCGGGAAAATGTAATCTGCAAATTGAATTTCAGCGATGGGTGTTGAACCCTGAGCCGCCAAACCTACGGCAAAACCGGCTATTCCCTGTTCGGTCAACGGTGTATTGAAGACACGCTCTCGGCCAAACTTTTCCTGCAAGTTGCTGGTGGCTCGAAAAACGCCACCAAATTTGCCAATGTCTTCACCCAGACACACTGCTCGGGAATCTTCCGTCATGGCGATTTCAAGCGCATTGTTCACGGCTTGTAATAAGTTCATTTTAGACATTATCTACAGTCTCCCCGAGGTGGCCGGATAGTGTTCCGGGTATTTTTCTATGTGCGCTTTCAGAGACTGATACTGTTCCATCAGATGGGTGGGCGGCTGATCGTAGACATCACTAATGATCTCTTCCAGCTGGGGAGACGGATGTTTTTCTTCACTTTTCAGTGTGTCTAATACTTCCTTGCGGTAGGCTTCCAGGGTGGTTTTTTCTTCTTCTTCCGTCCACCACGACTGGGCCATCAACCAGTTTTTCATGCGGTTGATGGGGTCTTTTTCGCGCCACTTGTCTTCTTCTTCCCGGCTGCGGTAGCCACTGGGGTCATCGGAGGTCGAATGGGCGCCCAAACGATAACTCATTGTTTCAATGAGAACGGGTTCATTATTTTCCAACGCGAGTTTCCGCGCTTCAACGGCGGCGCTGTAGGTGGCCAGAATATCGTTGCCATCCACTCGAATGGTTTTAATGCCATAACCGACACCGCGCGAGGCGATACCATCGCCTGCAAACTGTTCGCTGGTAGGTGTGGAAATCGCATAACCGTTGTTGCGCGCAACAAAAACAACAGGACACTTTAAGA
Source organism: uncultured Cellvibrionales bacterium (assembly GCA_913020395.1). Classification (GTDB taxonomy): domain Bacteria; phylum Pseudomonadota; class Gammaproteobacteria; order Pseudomonadales; family Cellvibrionaceae; genus CAJWCA01. The sequence continues at coordinate 1,401 of CAJWCA010000055.1, forward strand.
CGGCGGCCATGTTCAGGCCTGCGTGAAAGTCACCCTCGGAGGCTGCGCCGTCGCCAAAGTAACACAGGGTACAAGCCTCCTGGCCCTGCAACTTTTGCCCGTAGGCATAACCGGCTGCCTGAGGGATTTGGGTGCCCAGTGGCGAACTGATTGTCATGAAGTTCAATTCACTGCTGCCATAGTGAATTGGCATTTGCCGGCCTTTACCTAAATCCAGCTCATTGCTGAACATTTGATTCATAAATTGCTTGGTGGTGAAACCTCTATAACGCAAAGCAGCCTGTTCGCGATATTGACCCATGATCATGTCATGGCTTTCAAACGCGGCGGCGGTGCCCATCACGGCGGCTTCTTCACCCGTGCAGGTTAAGTAGAAGCTCAGTCGCCCCTGTCGCTGAGCGGCCACCATTCTCTCGTCGAGCACCCGGGTAAAGAGCATGTCGCGGTACATTTTCAGCGCTTGCTCTTTGGGAAGTGGCACCGGTTCGGCACCTTCCATCAGGCTGCCATCTGCGTTGAGCAGGCTAAAGGTGCCGATTGGCAGGTCTGTTCCTGTGATAAATTCTGCTTTCATTTCTAGCCTCTGAACAAGGAGTAAGCTTTACTATTATTTAAGGAGAAAAATAGCACGAGTGCGACTAGAGAATCCTGCCAAAGTAGACCCAAGCGGAATGAAAAAAGGATTTTTTATTGCTTAAAATCTACATTCATTGGAAATTTATTGCGTCAAAAGCTAATATTCATCTTATACCACCAAATCCGGAGCAATGAGTAGCATAGTACTTTACAGCGCTGCCGCTAAGCGAGAAGCTAGCCCCGCTGTTATCTAGCTCGATTTCTCTTTATTAAACTGGCCTAACAATACCCATGACCGACTATAAACTGGACTCCATCGACCGCAAGATTTTAACCCTGCTTCAGGCCGATGCGGGCATTGCCAACATCGAGTTGGCTGAGCAGGTTTGCCTGTCGCCCTCCCCCTGCTCAAGGCGGGTTAAGAACCTGGAAGATCAGGGTTATATTAGTCGACGGGTAACCTTAATGGACCCCAACAAAGCGGGCCTGCCGGTAACCGTGTTTATCCAGGTGAGCCTGGATCATCAGGTAAAACGAGAGTTGGATAAGTTTGCGCGGCAGGTGAGCGAGTGGCCAGAGGTGATGGAGTGTTATCTCATGACCGGTGATTTTGATTATTTGATGCGGGTGGTTGCCCCTGATCTTCACGCCTACCAGGCCTTTCTCGATGAGAAACTGACCCAGTTGGACGGCGTGAATCACGTTAAAAGCAGTTTTTCCCTCAAGCCGATTTGCTATAAGACTGAGTTGCCGCTGGATCATCTTCGGTAACCGAGCAAGGGGCCTGCCAGGGCGATTTTACGTTTTCAAAACGCTCCTTGGCCACTCGGTCTGCAAGCACAGAGGTTGGCAAGTTGTCGGCTTCACTGCGATCAAAAATTTCATGTAATGTTTCACCAATACCCGCAACATGTGATGCCAGGTCGACCTGACTGCCACCGCTGCGCTGAAAGTACACATCGATAATTCCACCCGCGTTAACCACGTAATCAGGCGCATAAAGAATACCTTTATCGCGCAGCATTTCTGCGTGGCGTGGCTCTGCCAACTGATTGTTAGCTGCACCGGCAACAACAGGCGCTCGCAATTGTTTTAGGGTTTGATCGTTTAATATGGCACCCATTGCACAGGGCGCAAAGACATCAACGTCTAAACCAAAAATGTCATCACCCGAGACCGCAGTGGCGCCCAACTGAGACACTGCCCGTTCAACATTCTGTGAAAAAATGTCGCTAACATAGAGCTCTGCGCCCGCCTCTTTCAGGTGATTGGCCAAACGGAATCCAACGTTGCCAACCCCCTGCACTGCCACCTTTAAACCTTGAAGATCACTGCGGCCCAAACGATAGCTCACGGCCTCTTTCAAACCAACAAAAACACCAAATGCCGTTGTGGGGGAAGGGTCACCGCCATATTCATTACAAGCCATAACGCCTGAAATATGAGAGGTGCGCGCACCAATTTTGGCAATGTCGGCCACTTTTGTGCCGGAGTCTTCTGCGGTGATGTAGCGGCCGCCAAGACTGTCAATGAATTCGCCCATGCTGTGTAACAAAGCGTCTGTTTTCTGTGTGTGGGGGTCGCCAATAATAACCGCCTTGCCGCCACCCAACTTCAGGTTGGCCACGGCAGATTTGTAGGTCATGCCTTTGGACAAACGCAATACATCACACAGGGCCTCTTCATCATTGGCGTAAGGCCACATTCTGCACCCACCCAGCGCCGGGCCCAAATTGGTATTGTGAATGGCAATAATCGCTTTCAGGCCACTTTGTTTATCGTGAAAAAATGCCACGTGTTCGTGTTGATCAAATTCTGCATGGGAAAAAACTGACATGAATAGGCCTCAAAAGTGCGTTGATTATTTCAGTCCAGTTTAGCGCCGGAAAGGCGAGATAAAATTGCAAACTTTGGGCCCTGAACCCTTGTTTTAGCAGCTTTGTGCGCAGGGGCCTCGACCCACGCAATAATTCACCCCCACCCCGAGTAGTGATTATTCACCTCTTTTGCACATTGGGCAGTGACTTTCGTGGAAAAACCTCTAGTATTAGGACGCACACAACTCTAAGAAACGGTATTTAGGATGAAAAATCAGTTTGAGCTCGATGACTTTGATCGGAAGATCCTGCGCACACTGCAGGAAAATGCCGATTATTCCATGGCAGAACTGGGTGAGAAGGTCGGCTTGTCTCACACCCCGTGCTGGCGTCGCATCAAGCGATTGGAGACAGAGGGCATTATTAAGGGCAAGGTAACTCTCCTGGACCCTCGCAAACTGGACTTGTCGGTGACTGTGTATGCGTATTTGATCATTAAAAGCCACGACGAAACCTCACTGAACGACTTTGAGTCTGCCGTGCAGTCTGTGCCGGAGATTGTGGAGTGTTACTCCACCAGCGGTGACAAAGACTATGTATTGCGGATTGTTGTAGACAGCGTTGAGCACTATGAAACCCTGCTGAAGCGCAGCCTTGTACACTTGCCCAATGTAGCCTCAGTGAACTCTACCTTCGCCCTCAAGCAGGTTAAATACACCACTGAACTGCCGCTCTGAGCAAAACCGCGGGTCCTTCAATGCAAAGGCGCTATTAAGTAGCGCCCTGTGCCTCGTCCAACCCTAAAATAGTAAAGATATGGTTTTGGCTTGCAGCCAGAATGGCCTCCCGCTCCTCGTCCTGCTCTATACTTTTTGCCAGCGCAATCGCACCGATCATAGAGGCCAGAATCGCTCTCGTTTTGTCGGGGATCAATGAGGGGCTGAAAGTCAGCGGCGAAGATTTTAACTTACTCAGCGCTAACAGACGCTTCTCCAACAGCCTATACAGTCCGAAATAAGACTGTTCGTAGAGCTTCTTCACTTCCGGGTTTTCATTGGCAATGTTATTCGACAGAAAGGACTCCACCCCGGGCGTGGACTGTGCGCCCAAGTCCCGTAGATTGAGATACCCCGTGACCAACTCCCTGAGGTGAGAGACTGCCATCGGTCCCTTGATCAGTTTGCTCGCACGGCTGCGCTGCAGAGCTCCCTGAAAGGCCTCCCGGTACAAGGCTTCTTTAGATTCAAAGTGGGCATAAAACGCCCCGTGGGTCATTTTGGCCAGCTTCATTAAGGAGGCAATGGAGACTTTGTCGAAGCCATACCGGCAAAACAACTCGGTGGCAGACTGCAGAATTCGCTGCTTCGACTTTGCTTTGTGTTCCTTTGAATAAGACATGTTTCTACGCTCCTTAGGCCAACCCCACGCATATTATCTTGAACATATATTAACTCCTAGTACCTTTTGGGTTTTGAATACCCCCAGATTGGAGAAAATATGACACATTCACGCATCGTGATCACCGGCATGGGAATGGTGAGCCCACTCGGCTGTGGTGTTGACAAGGTCTGGCAGCGCCTCTGCCAGGGGCAGTCTGGCATAAGCGCCATTGAGCGCTTTGATGTCTCAGACTTTCCAATAAAAATCGCGGGACAGGTGCCAGATATTAGCCAGGACCCAGAGGCTGGCCTGGACGCAGACGTGTTATTAAGCGCAAAAGAACGGAAAAAGCTTGGCCTTTTCACGATTTATGCCATGGCCGCGGCCGAAGAGGCACTAGCGCAGGCCAATTGGTTTCCAGACAACGAAGCCGACAGAGTGGCCACAAGCACCATTATTGCCAGCGGCATAGGCGGATTTCCAACCATTACCCAGGCCAAAGAGACCCTGGATAACAAGGGTTACAAACGCATATCTCCCTTCACGGCCCCGGCATTTCTGGCCAACCTGGCGGCGGGCAACCTCTCAATCAAATACGGTTTTAAAGGACCTTTGGGCACGCCTGTTACGGCTTGTGCCGCGGGTATTCAGGCGATTGGTGACGGAGTTCGCATGATTCGCTCGGGTGAGGCGAAAGTCGCTCTGGTGGGCGGCGCAGAAGCCTGTATAGACCCCTTGTCTCTGGCCAGCTTTCACGCGCTAAAGGCTTTGTCTGGAGATAACGATACGCCGGAACAGGCTTCGCGGCCCTTCGACGCATCTCGCAATGGCTTTGTAATGGGGGAAGGTGCGGGCCTGATGGTGATTGAAACACTGGAGCACGCACTGGCAAGAGGCGCTACTCCGCTGGTCGAAATTTCGGGTTATGGCACCAGTGCCGACGCCCACCACATTACCTCTGGGCCTCCCGATGGCGCGGGGGCAGCTCAGTCGATGCGCGCAGGTTTGGCCATGGCGGGTATTGAGGCGAATCAATTGAATTATATCAACGCCCACGCCACCTCTACTCCGGTGGGTGACAGAGCCGAAGTGGCCGCGGTGCGAACGCTCTGCGGCGATGAGGCCAGGCAGATACCCATTTCCTCTACAAAGTCTGCAACGGGTCATTTGCTTGGCGCGGCGGGAGGGATTGAGAGTATTTTTACAGCGATGGCGGTCATTAATGATCAGTTGCCACCCACCATCAACCTGAAAACACCCGATGAGGAGATGACTGACTTGGATTTGGTGCCCGGCGTTTCAAGGCAAACTCAGGTCGACCATGCCCTTTGCAATGGGTTTGGCTTTGGTGGCGTTAATGCCACCTTGATTCTGAGTAAATTACAGTAACGTTTGCTGTTTTACTCGCCTTGCCAATGACTGCCTATTCCGGCAGGTTTTTGGCCGGGCGAGTCCTCCTAAGCACAACTACGCCTCTACCTTGGCAACCCTTCTATTAAGGTCAGCCTGTTATCGAGACCAGCCTTTTTCTATCGAGCGTTGGTTTAGCTCTTCAAGTGTTCTGTCTTTCTGTTGCCACAACTCCGTTACCCACTGCTGAAATTGATAGCGGAAAGGCTCATCTTCAAAATAATTTTTGCCGATAAACTCAGCGGGAATTTCTTTCAACTCCAATCGCACCATCACATGATTGACCCGCCCGGATGCAAAGTCCCAAAACGTGGGCTGCTGGCGGTTCGGGTAAGAAATGCTGATATCAATCATTGAATGTAAACTCTCGCCCATTGCGCCAACCACAAAACCCATGCCTCCCGCTTTAGGAAGTAACAGGTGCTGGTAAGGGCTTTCTTGCCGTTTATGTTTGACGGGGTTAAAACGTGTGCCCTCCAAAAAGTTAAACACCGCCACCGGGGTCTGCTTAAATTTTTCACAGGCCTTGCGGGTGCTCTCGAAATCCTGCCCTCGTTTTTCAGGGTGTTTTTCCAGATAGGCTTTTTTGTAGCGCTTCATAAACGGAAAATCCAAAGCCCACCAACAAAGACCAATCACCGGCACCCAAATGAGCTCTTTCTTTAAAAAGAATTTCAGCATGGGCACTTTGCGATTCAGCAAATGCTGCACAACCAGAATATCGGCCCAGGACTGGTGGTTAGCCACCACCAGATACCAGTGTTTTTTGTCTAGCCGCTCCAGTCCACTCACATCCCACTCCATGGGTTGGGTCAAACGCATCCAGCCGGAATTAATCGCGATCCATTGCTCTGCAATGGCAATCGCCGCACGGGTACAGAACCGCTGCCAACCGGGGATTGGGAGCACAAACCGCAGCAAACTGATCAGCACCAGTGGCGGCGCCAGAATCAGGGTGTTAATGACAAGTAATACAAAGGCAATCAGGCCGCGCAGCAACGGTGGTAAAAAAACTAACATGTACGGGTTATCCCTCTTTATTGTTAGCTCGGGAGGTTAGCACAGACCCGAGGTTCTAGCCCCCGGAAATTTGCCATGAAACACCATGACCACAATCTGCCTGCAGACAGCATCTCTGCGAGGGACGGATTCTTAGCGAAAAATTGACTTGGCATCGCGCAGAGTCATGCCAAACTGACTGCGAAAGGTTCTGCTCAGGTGCGCACTATCGGAAAAACCCGTGTGGTAGGCCGCCTCGGTCGCCGTACCGCCCCGGTGGATTTCCTCAACCGCGCACTGAAGTCGGCGCCACAGCAAATAAGGTCGCCAGGCGATGTTCATCTCCCGGCGAAACAAGTGAAGAAAACGGCTCTCAGAAAGGGCCAGCTCACTGGCGACTTCAGCGGCCCGCCAGGCGTCCGGCTTCAAACAGTCGGCACCAAAACAGGCATTCAGTTTTTGGACCAGTTGATGGATACGTTTATCCAGAGAACCTCCGCCTGACGCTAGAAAATCGTTTCCTCCTCCCAATTTAATTCCCCATTCAATTCCCCACTCAATTCCCAGCGCTTTAAACAAGGGCACGAGTTGATCCCGAGGGAATGCTGATTGTTGAATATCGCCCTGCTCCTGTGAACAGAAGCTCTCCAATTTGTCGATGGGCCGCGCCGGCTCGCCGGAGAGGAATTCGGCGAGAGCAACACCCAGCGTCGACTGGGGCTCAACCAACATTACCCAACCCTCTTCCATCGACAGTTGGTGCTCAACTTCGGCGGCGAGCAGGAGTGCTCCCTCATGCTGCTGACCCTCCACATCGGTGAGCCCCAGCTTTGCAGGCCAGACAATCTGTAAGGCGTTGTGCCTATGCCACTCAGCCGTGAAATTCGAGCCATAAAACAGCAGTATTCCAGGTAAAGTCCAGACATTAGGCCCCACAAATATTCACTCCTTCAAGCAAAAATACGCCTACACCAAGTCCATCGCCGCGCCAATCAAACCACCAAACACGAGCGCCAGCGCCGGGAGAAAACTCAGAGCAAATCCAAGCCCCCGGGCTTTAGGGTCAGAGATATAACCTTTGAAATAAAGTGCGCGGGCGATAATGAAAACAACCCCTACACCTGCAGCGATATCGGGCCGAACATATTGAGCAAACAAAACAATGCCGGGAATAAAAATAACCAATACTTCCACTGAGTTTTGCTGAACCCGATAATAACGTTCAAACACAGGGTCTCCTGTGGTGGCGGGAGCCGATATACCGTAGGTCCCCCGCGCCTTGCCCACCAAGAAACAAAACACTGCATATTCGATTAAAGCCACTGCAATTACTATTGCCACTAATTCCATTTTATTCTCCAGATGATGTAAGTCAGTTGTTATTATTTTGCGAGCAAGTGAGCAACACGACTGCGAAGTGATGGCACCACATCCTTTTCAAACCAGGGGTTTGTCTTCAGCCACCGATTATTTCTAGGGCTAGGGTGAGGAAGAGGAAGCTGATGCGGCCAATAGTCTCGCCACGCCTTAACTCGCGCCGTCAACGATACCCCTTTTCCTCCAAAATGATAAGCCTGAGCGTATTGCCCCACGACCAGCGTGCACTGCAAATTGCCAAGGTGATTGAGTAGCTGCTCACGCCAGGCGGGCGCGCACTCCGGTCTGGGAGGCAAGTCGCCCGACGAGCCGGTTCCAGGATAACAAAACCCCATTGACACAATCGCAATCAGCGATGGGTCGTAAAACACCTCACGGCTGATGCCCATCCAGTCTCGCAAGCGGTCACCACTGGCGTCATCAAAGGGCACTCCGGACTCATGCACTTTTCTCCCGGGTGCCTGCCCTGCAATCAGGATCTTTGCCCTGGCATCGATTTGCGCAACTGGCCTGGGCCCACTCGGTAAATGCGCCTGGCATAAAGTGCACGCTCTCACCTGCACCAGAAGATCGGACAAGGAATTCACATTAAGGCTCACATGCACACTGGAGAAGGTTCTAATATAGGGGGTTTGCCGGGGAAGTTCTACCCGTCAGAGGTCGGTGATTTTAAACACTAAGATCAATTTGTTGCGCAGTATTTACACCATAACTGCCAACATGAAAACCCGTGCTACGAATCACACCCAGGTCCTCGCCGCCAGCACTTGTCAGGCGGAACGGCGAGTCAACAGATCCGGTATATATAGCCTCAACACCCGCAGATCTCACTGAACGCAAGGTGGTCAAACCCGTATTGTGATCGCCCGGCCGAAATAACGATAGTTGCGAAAACACAGCATCGCCGGCGTCGATGAAGCCATTACCGTCGTCATCATATTGAGAGAGCTCGGCAAAACCGTTTCCAGTCAGCGCGCCAAACAATTCACTGCCATCGTTAATAATGCCGTCGTTATTTTTGTCTAATGCGAGATAAGCACTGTTTGAAGACAGCGTTGCGATGTTGTCCTCAACCCCGTCTGCATTCACATCAAATGTCGTTCTGTGCGCACTTAGGCTCACAGGCCCGGAAAAATTCAGAACCAATGGATCAATGTAGACTGCCGCCTCACTAGCACTCAACTCAAGATTTACATTCAGAGTGCGAGACATCGCCTGCTTGAGATCAACGTTGATTTGCCTACCATTGCGCAAGGTGATATCCGCCTGAATCGACACCTCGGTTTTTTCAGCTTCATGCAATTTTAGGCGATAGGAAGTTGGCTCGGTAAATGTTTCCACTCCGCCCGCCTCCACTAAGACCCGGGCGTGCTGTTGTTCAATTGCCAGCGTCTGGGGTTGATCACCGCTCTGAAGGATCGGTTTACCGTCCTGGTTTTCACGACTGGCCATTTTCCCTTGCCACATTTCAATAATCAGTTTCATCAATCGGACACGGGGCGACAAGTTTACTTCGTCAGAAAACCCGACAGCATTATCCCGACTGATCACTTGTGGAGTGGCCGTATGCGTAAGAGCCGTTGCGACCTGTGATTCTGCCCCTTGATTCAGCCGCTCAGGACCTATACGGCCCGAAGACTGATGGGCGGGCATTAACTGTTGACGTCGTAGTTGCTTGTGGTCAACAGACATAGAGATTTGGGAAGACTGTATTTGCATCGATCGCGCCCCGAACGGTGTTACACACAATCAGTATATCGGCGCGCAGCATTGCAAAATTAAGACTGTTTAGTTCTTACCAAGGCAGCCTTAGCGATTTTTAGACCTTGAGTAATGCGTGCCAGTTCACCACTAGCTGACGAGCCGCAGAACAAGCCGAATCTATTTGTTTGGGCACCTCTTTAATCATGGTATCTAAAGCCGCCCGCCCATCAGCACCTATTTCTTCCAGGTAGTTGTCATCCAGGCTATCAACCATGGTTTGTATTCCCGGCCCATCAATCTCGGGATGAAACTGAAACGCATAACTCACACGCCCCGCCTTGAAGGCCTGGTTGACACAGGCCTCTCCACTCATCAATAACTGGGCACCCGAGGGGATATGAAAGTTGTCACTGTGCCACTCAATGGGTGACCACTGTGGGCTCACATGTTCAAAAATGGGATCACTCGCACCTGCCGCGGTCACCGTCAAAGGGATAAAACCCAGCTCGAGCGCGCCGTTCGATTTAAAGGGTTCACCTAGAGCACGCGCCAGCATCTGTGCCCCTAAACAAATCGAAAAAATAGGTTTATCTGCGCGATGAAAATCGCTAAGCAATTCAATAACAATGGGAATATTCGGATAGTCGTGATCGTCATAGGCCCCCATCGCTCCTCCCAGCACTACCAGACCGTCGAAAGTCGAAGTAGCTGAAGGGGGGATGTTGGCATCGCGCTCCAATACATTTAGAACAGTGAGCTCACAGCCCAAGCGTTCTAACTCGGTGCCCACAAGGCCCACCGGGCAATTAGCGTAATTCTCTATAACTAAGACGCGCATGATACCTCCTCACAATGACGCATTAACCGAAACATCATTCGGTTAATGCGCATCTTAATCTATCTTTGAGGGGGGCGTCCAGCGGCGGGGTTAACGTTTTTCAAAGACCAGTACAAAGCGATCTGTTTTGCCGCGAATCGCGGGATCAAACACCATTATCGTATGGTCGTCTTCCGCATTGCGCAAAGCGTCAGACTTACCCTTCAGGGCAAAGCCATTACTTTCTATATCTTTGATGGCAAAACTTTCTTCAATCCGGTGTAAGTTCTGTGCGTCTTTATTGCCTCGACCCTCTTTTGCCTGATGGTCGACAATCAGAAAACGCCCGCCCGGTTTCAGTGCCTTGTGGATTTGCCCCAGAAACTGCTTGCCGTCGATGGCAAACCAACCGTTTTTCTTATCGACGTGATAGAGATCGTGATAGGACATCACAATCATTGCCAGATCCAGACCCGCTTCGGGCAGCGCTAAATCGGTCGCTTCGGCTTCGTGTAAAACAATTTGTTTGAAGGTATTGGTTTCCATACGCGCTTTCAGCGCTTTGCCCACAAACCCTAAATAGGCTTGATTGTTATGCAAATACACCTTGCCGGAATCACCCACAATTCGCGCAATAATATCTGAGTAATAACCGCCGCCCCCAAAAATATCGGCGACAACATCGCCCGGTTTTAAACCGGCTAAACCAAGCACTGCTGCCGGCTGACTGCGAGCATCGCGCGCGCGGTCAGACTCAGCGCGAGAGGTATCTGCCAAAACATCATTGAGCATTTGATCCCCTCCCTGAGACACTGCCGGTAATAATAAACAAAGATTGAGCAACAAACCTATACACTTATTCATGACATATCCTTACGTTAGTGCGAGGTGTTTGGCTTTCACCTCTCGGTATAATTTACCCCCGGTAATACACACAACATTTCATACAATAAGTTTGCGCCTACCAGTGAGGTATTGTGGGATGTATCGTAGGGTGGCGATACCTCAACCAGGTCACCCCCAACCACGCTCAACCCTTTGCAGCCTCTTACAATTTCAATTCCCTGCATGACGGTGAGCCCACCCACTTCTGCCGTGCCGGTGCCGGGCGCAAACGCAGGGTCCAGACCATCGATATCAAAGCTGATGTAAACAGGGCCATCACCTACCTTAGCACGGATTTCCTCCATGAGCGGTACCAGGGATTTGTGCCAGCATTCTTCAGCTTGCACAACACGAAAACCCTGATCGCGAGACCAGTCGTATTCATCTGCAGAATACCCGGTGCCTCGCAGGCCAATCTGTGCAACGCGATCGCCATCCAGCAAACCCTCTTCTACCGCGCGACGAAACGGCGTGCCATGGGCAATTTTTTCACCAAACATATTGTCGTTTACGTCGGCATGAGCATCGATATGTACCATGCCTATGGGGCCGTACTTTTTCTTCAGGGCCCGCAATATGGGCAGAGCAATGGTGTGGTCGCCGCCCATGGTCAAGGGGCTAATGCCCTTTGCCAAAACGTCATCATAAAAATCTTCAATAATGTGCATGCTTTTTTGAAGGTTAAAGGTGTTGATAGGCACATCGCCAATGTCTGCCACCGACAGGCTGTGGAAGGGGTCGGCGCCGGTCGACACATTGAAGGGCCTCAACATGCGGCTTTCATCGCGTATTTCCCGCGGTGCCAATCGCGCGCCCGGTCTATTTGAAGTGCCAATATCAAAAGGTACCCCAATAAAGCCTACGTCTAGCCCCTCATGGGCTTCAATGGCCGGCAAACGCATGAACGTGGCGGGTCCGCCAAATCGGGGCATGTCGTTGCCACCCAGTGGCTGGTGGAATATTTTATCTGTCATGGCGGTGCCTCTGTCTTTCTTGTCAAACAATGAGTGGTGTAAATTCTGGTGGAGAGTCTAGCGACTTCCCACCATAGATTTTCCTGTTTATTCCCGAAAAATAAGAAGATTCTCTCAGTAAAGGTCCTGTTTCTGGTGGAAACTAGCTGACCCTTTACGCCGGGTTCCTTTACTATAGTGGACTTGGAACTACCCTGGCCAGAGCAAAATAATCATACAAATTACCCTCTGTATCCCTGCGGGCCATACAGGGATAGTATGGGCTAAACAGAACAGAGGGAGCATCGACCAGAAACATCGAGCCCCCTGAGCAGACAAAATAACAATAACGATAACCATTACGAGGAATACGATGTCCAACTCCAATATTCTGGCGACAAGAAAAGGGCGATTTGCGTCTTTCGGAATCTTGTATATCACCGAAGGTATTCCACTGGGGTTCACCGCCACGGCCATGGCCGCCTATATGAGAACCCAGGGCATCAGCGCAGCAGAAATTGGCAGTTTTATCGCGATTCTCTACCTTCCCTGGGCCTTCAAATGGGCCTGGGCGCCACTGGTTGACCTGGTGACACTGCGTCGCTTTGGCGGCCGAAAAGCCTGGATTATGGGTTGCCAGATATTAATGATAATAACGCTCATGTCGTTTGCCTTCATTGACATGGGCAACGCGATGTCAATGATGATTCTTGTGGCCTTTGTACACAACTTTTTTAGTTCTCTGCAGGACGTTGCGATTGATTCACTGGCGGTGAGCACGCTGGAAAAAGAAGAGTTGGGCAGAGCCAATGGCTTTATGTTTGGTGGAGCTTATTTGGGGCAAGCACTAGGGGGCAGTGGCGCACTTTTCCTGTCCGCCCAATTCGGTTTTATGGCCACCTTTCCCTATGTTGCCGCCCTGCTAATTGCCGTTGCCATCTTCATTACCCGCAGGTTACAGGACCCAATGTGTGCGGAAGACGCGGAGGAAAATATTGTCACCGATGTAATGGCACAGATGATTACCAAGATAAAAGGGTTCTTGTCTGAGTTATACATCGGTTTTTTCAAGTCTGGGAAAGGTCCAAAAGTCGGCGTTGCCTTTGCGCTGCTTCCTGCCGGCGCCCTGGCGCTGTCAACCGTCACCGGCTCTACTCTGCAGGTAGACCTGGGAATGTCCCAATCAGACATTGCAGAGATTTCTATGTATACGGGGGTATTGTCGGCCTTTGGCTGTGTGCTGGGCGGCTGGATGGGCGACAAAATCGGCCAGCGCAAACACATTGCGATCTGGTATTTCTTCTCGTCGCTACCCGTATTTTATTTGGCTTGGCTATTGAAAGGTCAGACAGGTGTAGGGGATTTAACCATCGCCCAATATTATCCGGCGGCTATCGCTGCGGCACTTTTCACGGGTCTTTTTTACGGTGTTGGCAGCGCCGTGTTCATGGGTTTAACCAATCCACTGGTTGCCGCCACTCAGTTCACGGGTTATATGGCGTTGAAAAACGTTGCGCACTCCTACTCCAATTACTGGCAGGGCTCCGCCGTCGATCAATACGGCTACAGCACGGTCATGTTTATTGACGGCATGATTGTCTTACTGCCGATATTGATATTGCCGTTCATGGTGCCGCGCTCAAAAACGAAGTCCACGGAGACAGCGGACTCTCCGGTTCCAGCAGCAGTCTAGTTAGACGTGTTTATTTAAAGGCCAGAATGCCTCGTTCACCGAGGTGTTCAACCTTGGCCTTTACCATCGCCCACAGCTCGGGATTAACCTGGCCGGCCGCGGCATTTTTGGTCACAATTTGCTCCACGGTTATGCCGTGTTCCACCCAGCTTTGACCTTCGTTGTGAAGATTTTGCAACACGGGCATTAAACGATCGACGCCTTTCGCAAATCGCGACTCAGGGCTATCTCCGTGCTCAAACGCCATCCACAGTTGCAACAGTTCCGAGCCGATATCTGAGGGCAGCAAAGAAAATATTCGTTTTGCCGCAATCGTTTCGTTTTCGGTGTCCAGGTGATTGGCATCATAGGCAAACTTGTCACCGGTATCGATTTCAACAATGTCATGAAGTAACAACATTTTAATGACAGTTGCAGCATCAACGGTCTCGCTAGCATACGGAATCAACGACATTGCCAGCAGGGCGACTTGCCAACTGTGTTCAGCTGAATTTTCAAAACGGCTTTGTCCGAGTGGTTTTATCCGTCGCTCAACGGCCTTTAGTTTTTCAAGTTCAAGGATAAACGCAATGATCTGTTCAAACTTATCCACGCCTTCCACGGCCTCTGCTTTCTCGGTCATATCAGTCTCAATTTTTATGGCTTGTTTGATGCGCGCAACACTTTGAGCAGGCTCTTCGGGTTCAAAGCACCTGACGTTAAACCGGTCCCAAGAATAATCACCAAGGACGCCGCTACCATGTAGAGGGTGACAACTTCATCCAGCAATACAACGCCCCACATCATACCAAACAGAGGGATTAACAAAGTAACACTGGTTGCCTGGGAAGACCCTAGCTCTGCAATTAGTCGGAAATACAATATATACGCAGCACCCGTGCATAACGCTGCCAAAACAACCGCGTTGGCCCAACTGACCCCGGAAGGCATTTGCGCGGGCCACAGCCAAATCACAAAAGGCAACATGACAATGGCCGCGCCAATTAAACTGGCAAGGGACAAGGTGAGAGAGTCCACTCCTTGCATATTGCGTTTGATGTAACAGGCTGACACACCATAACTAAAAGAGGCCGACAAACCGGCAACCAAGGCCCAGCTCGCCGAGCGCTGCTCAAAGGCATCAACACTAAACACCAGCGCGACTACACCTCCAATACCTACCAGCAAGCCCATCAACCTGGAAACACTTAAAGACTCCTTCAACCATACATAGGCAATCATTGCAGTCAGAATTGACACAGTGGCATTGATGACCGCCGTCACACCTGCCGACAAATAAAGGGTTGCGTAGGCAAACAAACAAAAAGGTAGGGCCGAATTAAAAACCCCCACAAACAACATATGCCTTTTGTTTTCAAACAGAAGAGCCAGAGGCCGGCGCATAAGAAACACTGGCAGCAGCACAAGCGCCGCCAACGCCACTCGAATACCTATTAGAGGAACGGGTCCAAACTCCGGCGCCGCCACTCGCATAAATATAAACGACGCTCCCCAGATGGCGGCCAATATTATCAATTCAAACAGACTGCCTAACTTCACGTTTGCGCCAGAATTTCAGCAACGATGGTTTCCTGGGATTTATTATCGCAATCAATAACCACCGTTGCATGGCGACGGTAAAGAATGTTTCGCTCCTCGAACAAGGCCTCAAAACTTTGATCCGCTCTTCGGGCGATTCCCCGGGTATCAAAATTGTGAATGCGGCGACGCAACTCAGCCAAACTGCAATTTAAAAAGACAACCGGTCCAAGGCTTTTCAAATGGGTCATGCCCTTCTCACTGTAAACTGCACTTCCCCCTGTGGCGATCACATGGTGAGACAAATCGACCGTCAACAATGTCTGCTCTTCAATTGCCCTCAGGTTCAGATAATCACTCTCATCCAGGATATCCTGCAGGGTTTTACCTTCCCGCACCTGAATCAACACATCGGTATCAATAAAGTCCCGGGCACTCTCTTTAGCCAGCATCACACCCAGGGTACTTTTCCCCGCCCCCGGCATGCCAATTAACACAATACTGTTCGCCACTCTCGCTCCATCCCACACTCTGGTAAAAGTTCGTCATTATGCCAGAAAAACCGCAGCACACACCCCAAAAGAAAACCCTGTGAGCCCGGTAAGTTTTTGTTCTATACTCCCATAAACCAAAACCTATAGATCCTTAGTTAAGAAAAAGCCAACCATGCCAATTCGCCGTAAAATCTCTGATGTCGACATACGCCTGCTACGCATATTCAAGGGTGTGGCCGACTGTGGCGGATTCAGCGCAGCCGAAGTTGAGCTCAACATCGCCCGCTCCACCATCAGCACCCACATGGCCGACCTGGAGTCACGCCTCAACCTGAAACTCTGCCACCGGGGCCGCAGCGGCTTCTCTCTCACCGAAGAGGGGCAGTTTGTCTACGAATGTACCGAACAAGTACTCTCCTCACTCGAGCAGTTCAGAAGCCAGGTAAACACCCTGCACCACCACCTCACCGGCGAGCTGAATATCGCCTGTAGCGACGCCATCCTGGCCGACCCTCAGTTTGATCTCGCCCAGGCACTCACTGCCTTTGAACAACTCGCTCCAGACGTTCACATTAACCTATCCACAAATACGCTCCCGGAAATAGAACGCGCCCTGATCGACGGCCGCACCGACATCGCCTTCGCCCCTCTCCACCGCGAACTATCCAGCATCACTTATCAAGCTCTCTACAAAGAACGGCACGAACTCTACTGCCACAAACTACACCCTCTCTTTAACACTAACCCTGTCACTGAGGCACAAATTCGCGAATGCCAGTTTATCCACCCCGGCATGCAAACCTCTGGCGCCGCCAGCAAGGCCATGCTCGATTTAAACCGCAGTGCCACTGCTTATATTTACGAGGCACGCATGAGTTTGATCAACACTGGCCACTACATCGGGTTTTTCTCCCGCCACTACGCTCAACCGGGTATTGAGTCGGGCGAACTCAGAACACTGATGCCTGAATCCAGATTTTATGATGTTGAGATGGCAATGATGGTTAAAAACGGCTTGCAAAAAAACAAGGTGTTGGATGTTTTCTTGGACTGTTGGGGAGAAGCTGCGGTTTGAGATATCGAGGCGAAGCGGCTGTCCCTGTTGCCTTTTCAGACCCGCTGTTCGCCTTCCATGGCCGCTCGAATGCCGCTCCATGCGGCATACGGTCTGAAAAGGCAACAGGGACAGCCACTCCTTCAATCGAACCCTACGCTCTCTTTTCAAGAAAAAGAAAAAAATCGAAAGTAAAACTGTTCTCGAAGTTAAGGTCGGGGGTGGGTAAAGCCTTCCAGGACCGTATGCCGCAGGAGCGGCATTCGAGCGGGCATGGCGGTCCGACGTCTCGGTGGCGAACAGCGGGTCCCGGAAGGCTTTACCCACCCCCGGCCGCCCCTTACTAAATTTAAGACTCCCAAAACAAAAAAAGACACCCGAAGGTGCCTTTTTCTTAACTCAAAAAGCTCTAAGCTGATTACAATCTTTCGATCACTGTAGTGATACCTTGGCCGAGGCCTACACACATGGTGGAAACACCGAAGGTGCCTTGTTGCTGACGCATAACGTTTAACAAGGTGCCTGTAATACGTGTGCCAGAACAACCGAAGGGGTGACCCAGAGCGATCGCGCCGCCGTGCAGGTTCACTTTTTCGTCCATTTTATCCAGCAGGTCAAGGTCCTTAAGAACAGGCAGTGCCTGTGCAGCAAACGCTTCGTTCAGTTCAACGAAGTCGATATCGTCCATGGTCAGACCTGCGCGCTGTAGAGCTTTCTGGGTAGCGGGAACAGGGCCGTAACCCATGATGGAAGGATCAACACCGGCAACCGCCATGGAGCGAATTTTGGCCAGAGGCTGAAGGCCCAACGCCTGAGCACGTTCTGCAGACATGACGATCATTGCGGAGGCACCGTCGGTGACCTGTGAAGATGTGCCAGCGGTTACCGTGCCGGAGGCAGGGTTAAATGCCGGGCGCAGTTTGGACAAACCTTCTACGGTGGTTTCTGGACGAATGGTTTCATCTTTGGTCATTTTGACTTTAAAACCGTCGGCGTTGTGGCCGTCGATGACGATGATTTCATCTTTGAAACGACCCGCTTCAGTGGCTTCGTGAGCCAGGCGGTGTGAACGTGCGCCAAACTCATCTTGCTGCTCGCGAGTAATGCCGTGCATCATGCCTAACACTTCTGCTGTCATGCCCATCATGCCGGCCGCTTTGGCTGCGTGTTTTGCCAGGCGTGGGTTGGGGTCAACGCCGTGATCCATGGGCAGGTGTCCCATGTGCTCAACTCCACCTA
>CAJWCA010000056.1 GCA_913020395.1 uncultured Cellvibrionales bacterium
CTTCTGTGTCGGGCAGCGCGATATAAGCAAGGTCGCCGACACCATTGTCAGAACCTTTGCAGGTACCACTTGAGCGAAGCCCGGAAAGTTGGAACCAGGACCAGCTTTGCGGCGGCGAGTCGGCGGGGTCAGTGACATGATTGCGTATCATTGACACGGTGCCCTTGTGACTTATGTCACTTTGGGCTGCACCGACAAACATTGTGAGAACGAGTCCTAACAAAAAAGTCCATTTTCTAACCATAGTTTTAGTCCTGCTTACGGGGGTGTATTTCATTGAATTAAAAGTGGTGAATCAGTGCGTTGAGTTGCGCGAGTTTGGTATGACGCCTGGCGCCATCGATGTTTAGCTTGGGATTGCTGTTGCGTCGAAACTCCTCTTTATCGGTAAGTCCATCTCGATCGAAGTCGCCGGACCCGTCGCGGTGCAAGCCTGAAAAATAAAGTATTTCCCAGGCATCCAGCAGGTCGTCCCCGTCTCGGTCTTCACTGAAAAACTTTCTCGCAGCAGTAGCAGTGACAGTAGAAGGGGGGTGCTCGATAATTGTCATTGTGGGTCTGATCACCCACTGGTTTGTTGTTGAAATGTCTTCGTCTGCGCCGGCCCCATGATCGTTTTTCTCGGAAGGGCTAGAGGTAGAGCCACTGGCTTGGGAGACCACAATGCCGGTGTCTTCACTTGAATGCAGCCGGGTTTGTGTGTTTGCCACAATGTGCGTTGTTGGTATGACTATTCCAATACTCGACTGATCCCGGTACAAAAATTCAACCAGGGTTTGGTTGTTCTGGCCTGTGATCGCCAGAATGTTGTTGAAGTTTCCCAGATGAATCAATGAATAGGGCTGTTGGTGGCCATCAGTTAAGTACAAAGGCAGCGTTTTGTGGTTATGCAGGAGGTCTTCTAATTCACGTTTAAGTGTTGAGTCTTGCTCTTCACTTGTGGTCTCCAGAATATAGGCGCCAATGTCATTCCTTATCAGGCTATCCGGAAGCCCTAGCGCTTTAAGTGCGGGGAGATAGTGTTCAGACTCAGCGCTCACGAATTGACTTCCAGCCTTTCCGAGCTCGATCAAGATCTTCGATTCTGCCGAGTTTTTAGCGTACTCGACGTTAAGGGATAAACCGCTAGGATAATCTTGCAGTGTTAAAGCGCCAATATCATTGTATGCCGTGTGCCACATAAAGGCCTGGTCTGCAAAACTTGTTGTACGCAGAAGGGCAAAACCATTGAGATCAAAATCCCAAACGCTCTGGGCAAGTGTGTTGGATGTTTCAACTTGCAAAAACTGACGTATTGAGGCGTTCGCCTCTTCGGCATAAGTAAAATGTGCCACTGGCTCATGTTTGTCAGGCGCATAGACATTGGTAATGCGGCCTAAACTGTCGCATTCCAGATTGCTGGCTTCGGTGTCAAATGAGAAGGGTGAAAGCTCATTGTTTTGGTGTGGGCCGTCGCAATCGCTTGCCCATGACGAATTGATGTAGAAACCCATTAGGGCCTGCACAGCTACTGGTAAGATTAACGTCCTGTTTAACATGTTCCTGCTCGTTTCCTTTCGTGCGACTGCGGTCTGCTTTTGGTCAATTGTTTAATAGCAATTACCGGGCCAACCACGAGAAAGTAAGTGTAAAGCTCGCTAGCACGTGCCTTTGGCTTATACCGTTGTTAAAGGAGGTGATCTATTGATCAAGATCACGTGGTCCGTTTCGTAAAAGCGGCAAACCAATTCCGGAAACCCCGTGTATTTTCCGGTGGTTTTTGTCGATGCAAAACGTGAATGATGAGTCAACGCGATGTCGTGAGTAGAGCATGACATTTGTCACACTCTATTGGTGACAGTTGTGTCTACATTTCCTTTACTCGGTCGAGGATACTGCGACCCAATTCATCAATAAAATATGCATCAAGAGGTCGCCCATGATTAAAATTATCGCTTCAGGTCTTTTTTGTTTTTGTGCGTTGTTGCTGATAGGCGCAGCGTTGTGGAGTCGAAGCAGTCCTCCTCTGTCAGAGGAAAATGAAAAAATAATACAATCGCTTATGAGCTCACCTATACCCAATATGCTGGAAGGGGAGAGTGGTTTCGCCCAATCCGGGGCACTTCGTATCTGGTATACGGTCAAACACCCCAGCGCGAAGTCTGGTCAGAGGCCCCGGGGTGCGGTTTTATTGATCAATGGTTTGGGGGCATCTGCTGCTTTTTGGCCTGCCGAAATCTACCAGCCACTGCTGGAGGCCGGATACCAGGTCATTCTCAGTGATCATAGGGGCGTGGGGGAGTCGGACCGGGTTGAAAATTGGAGTAAGAGCAATAGCTACGACTTGGGTGACATGGCCAATGATAATTTAGCCGTGCTGGACACACTGGGTATCAAAAAAGCACATGTACTTGGTCTGTCGCTTGGCGGTATGATTGGGCAGGAGATGGCCATTCATCATCCCGAGCGAGTGCTTAGTCTGAGCTCTGTGATGTCGACGGCTTACCTGGAAGACCCGGCTATACCGGTTTCACGAGATTTTCAAATCAATACCATGAAGCTCTTTTTACGTTACGGTCTGTTTAATTCCGAAGAGAACATGGTCAGGTTAATGGTGGGGCTGTACAGCTACCTAAAAGGTGATCAAGACATCGATATTCGACACATTGGCCTGGCCACCCGTTTTGAGTTGAGCCAGCGGCGGGGGTTTAATCACTCGCTTCCCGATCAGCAGTCGACCGCTATAGCACGTTCAGGGTCCAGATTAGCGCAGTTGCCGAAGTTGACGGTGCCAGTGTTGGCCGTGCACGGAGATTCTGATCCTCTGCTCAATATTGAACACGCCAGAAAGTACGCAACTCTTATTCCCAGGCATGAAAGTCTTTGGCTTGAAGGTATGGGCCACGATTTGGCGCCTGCTTATGTGAGTCGGTGGATCGCGCGAGCAGTGCAATTTATGGATGCCCATCAGTGAGTGTTCGCAGCTGGAAGGCCAGGCAATTTACTGCTTTTCCGTCCTCGCTGCAGGGCGCGCTGCAGGTTGTGCCCTATTTGCAGGTGCTGATTTATCTACCTTTCTTGCTTCAGGGTTTTGAACTCACGGCTTTTATGTTGACAGTGGGTGGGCATTTGCTGCTTTACCCTCTGTTTTTCAAGGTGTTTTGGCACAAGGGTTATGGTGCGGCGCCTTTTGTACTGGTGATGGCCGTTTTGGCCTTTGTCATTTCCGCCTACTCTCTGAGCGGCGTTGTATTCTTTGCTTTCGCGGCGGCGTCCTGTGCGGCTTGCCGAAACCGGTCGCAGACACTGTGGCTCTTGTTCGTTGTTAACTGCGTTTATCTTTTGAGTGCCTATGTCTTTGTTCACTCTTTTTATGTGATATTGGTGGCTCTATTTTTTACCGCCGTTAATGGCGTTAGTTTTGACTTTCAGCTTCGTAAATATCTTGCTGATCGATTGATTAAACAAAGTCAGGAAGAGGTGTCTGCGCTTGCCACGGTGGCAGAGCGAGAGCGCATAGCCCGAGATCTACACGACCTGCTAGGTCATAGCTTAACCAGTATTGCGCTAAAGGCTGAGTTGGCGGAACGTCTACTGGGGCGAGACCCCCAATCAGCCAAACAACACCTGCGGGAGGTGCAGGAGGTTTCGCGTCGAGCTTTATCCCAAGTTAGAGATGCTGTAGCTGATTACAAAACGAACACCTTTGACAATGAATGGAGCAATACTCGCATTGCGCTGGAATCTGTTGACATAGAATTGACATCATTTATTGCTAACGTGGATATTCCGGCTTCTGTTGATGCGGCATTGGCGATGATTCTACGGGAGGCGACCACCAATCTGCTGCGTCACAGTCGGGCCACTCGCTGCAAGGTATCTCTTCAGCTGCGGCAAGGGTGCCTGGTGTTGGAAGTCAGTGATAATGGTAAAACAATGATCGAACCCTCTCCGGGCAATGGTTTAAAGGGAATGGAGGAGCGTTGCCGGGCTTTAGGTGGCGACTTGAAAGCCAGTTTCCAGCCGGGCTGCAAAATTGCAGCGTCTATTCCACTCGCTAATTCATCCGAGGGAGGCCAATAGTGATCAATATCCTGGTTGTGGAAGATCAAGCCATGGTGCTGGGCGCGCTAAGCGCGCTGGTGGACCTTGAAGAGGATATGCAAGTGGTGGGTACTGCCACAAATGGCCGGGAGGCGCTAAAGTGGTGTGCTGAAGAGCCAATTGATGTTGTGATCAGTGACATCGAAATGCCTGAAATGAATGGCATTGAACTGGCGCAGCAACTGCAAAAACAACAATACCCTGCAAAGGTCATCATTCTGACCACGTTTTCACGTGGCGGTTATGTCAGGCGCGCACTTGACGCAAATGTAAGTGCTTATCTGCTCAAAGATGCTCCTGCCAGTGAGTTGGCCAAGGGGATTCGATTGGTGTTGGCGGGGGGGACTGTCATTGCGCCCGAACTCATGCGCGACGCCTGGAAGAGTGGGGCGAATCCACTGTCAACAAAAGAGCAGAAAATACTGATTAGTGCACTGGAGGGGATGAGCACGGATGAGATCGCCGCCCAGCTAAGCTTGTCACCTGGCACGGTACGTAACTACATCCACAGTTGTTGTCAGAAGCTCCACACCAAAAACCGAGTTGAAGCGGCAACAAAGGCAAAGGCTATCGGCTGGCTCTAGGCTATCGAACGTCTGTAAGACTAAAAAAACACACTACTTTATGACCGCTAAGTCGATTCTATTGACAGCGCTGTCATTTGTTGTTTTAATATCCCCCATCGCTGGATTAGTTTGGGGGGGTGTTCAGGCCATCCTCAGCGATTTTATTAATTATTTCATTGACTTACAGGCAGGGCGCTATCCGTTTCTGCTATTTGTTTTGGATAGAAAACAATATGAATAAAACGGCAAACCCAAAAAGTGGGTCAGTGGCGGATTTAAAGGCCCGCATTACCCTTCACTTGGACTTCACTCTGGGTGCTGACAGGCTCAGTGCTCAAAAATCTTCCTGGTGGAAGGCGACTTGCCTTGCTATCAATGAACTTGTCTGTGAGCGCTTAAACGAAACCCACAGGAAACACGCCAAACACGACACCCGGGCCGTCAGCTACCTGTCTCTCGAATTTTTAATGGGGCGTCTCCTTTCCAATAACCTGCACAATCTGCAAGTATTTGAAACTGCCAGTCAGGCCTTGGGAGAGCTGGGTTTTGATATCGACGAATTGTGTGAAGAAGAGCCGGATATGGCACTTGGCAATGGTGGGCTTGGCCGCCTGGCCGCCTGTTATCTCGATTCCCTTGCCACCTTAAATTACCCGGCCATTGGATACGGCATCCACTATGAACACGGTCTCTTTCGTCAGGAATTTCATCGCGGTCGCCAGGTTGAAAGACCGGATGAGTGGCGCGAGTATGGAAGCCCATGGGAAATTTGCAGACCTGAATCTGTACAGAATGTGTCTTTGTTTGGTCACGTAGAAACCATCACCAATGAGGCTGGCGTTCAGAGCAAACGCTGGCACCCGGGGCAAGTTATCAAGGGCGTTCCCTGGGATGTTCCGATCGTGGGTTACGGAGCTGAAACTGTAAATATTTTGCGACTCTGGGAAAGCCGCGCATCCCAATTTTTTGATTGGGATGCATTTAATGCCGGTGCTTATCAAGATGCTCAGAAGGAGCAGAATCAAGCGGAAACGGTGTCAAAAGTGTTGTATCCCAATGATGATACTGATGCGGGAAAACAGCTGCGTTTGATTCAGCAGTATTTCTTCTGCGCTTGTTCTGTAAAGGATATTGTTCGACGTTACAAACGAGCACATAAAACTGACTGGAGTCGGTTCTCAGATTTGGTGGTTATACAGTTGAATGATACTCACCCCACTCTTGCGATCGTAGAATTGATGCGCTTACTGTTGGATGAAGAAGGTCTGGCCTGGGACCAGGCGTGGCAAATGTGTCGCGAGGTATTTGCTTACACTAACCACACCCTGCTACCCGAAGCGCTGGAAACCTGGTCGCTGGATCTATTTGCACGAGTATTGCCCCGACATCTGGAAATCATTTATGACATCAATGCACATTTTCTCAACGGTGAAGTTGAGCAGATGTGGCCTGGTGACGACGCGATGAAACGTAAATTATCGATTATTGAAGAGGGTGACAATCGACGTTTGCGCATGGCAAACCTCTGTGTCATCTGTGCGTTTAAAGTGAACGGTGTCGCTCAAGTTCACTCCGAGTTGGTCAAACGTGATCTGTTTCCAGAGTTCAATGCTCTGTGGCCAAACAAACTCACCAATGTGACCAATGGCGTAACCCCTCGTCGCTGGCTCAAAGTGTGTAATCCACGCCTGGCAAACTTGCTCACTGAAAAGGTGGGGAGTGACTGGCCTGAGAATCTAACGCACCTCGAGAGTTTTTCGGCTTTTGCAGATGACTCTGTGCTTCAGCAAGAATTTATGGCCATTAAACATCAAAATAAGGTCGACCTGGCAGCGGTAGTGAAGCAGCTCACGGATGTGGATGTTGACCCCGGAGCCATTTTTGATGTGCAAATCAAACGCTTACATGAGTACAAACGGCAACACCTGAACCTGTTGCATATTTTGGCGCTTTATCGTCGCCTGATTGAAAACCCGAATTATGACATGCACCCGCGTGTTTTCTTATTTGGTGCCAAGGCCGCACCCGGGTATCACCTGGCAAAAGACATTATCTATGCGCTGAACAAAATTTCAGAACGTGTCAATAATGACCAAGGTATTCAAGGAAAACTGAAAGTGGTTTTCCTGCCAAACTACCGTGTGAGCCTGGCGGAAAAAATGATTCCGGCCGCCGATATCTCTGAGCAGATTTCAACGGCGGGTAAAGAAGCGTCCGGCACAGGAAATATGAAGTTAGCCCTTAATGGTGCCGTAACAGTGGGCACCCTGGATGGTGCAAATGTCGAAATCGCAGAGGAAGTAGGCGAAGACAACATCTTCATTTTTGGCCTCACCATCGACGAGGTTCAGGCGCTCGAACACTCGGGTTATCAGCCCTGGGATTACTACCATGCTAACCCGGAGATAAAGGCCTGCCTCGATTGGCTCGACAGCGATTACTTTACGCCAGGTAATCCGGGAGAGTTGTCCTCTATTAAACACAGTTTGCTTGATGGGGGTGACCCTTATCGAGTATTGGCCGACTTTGCTGCCTACAGTGACGTTCAAGTTCAAGCGGACCGCGCTTACGGTGACAAAAGTCGATGGGCAAAAATGGCGATGATGAATACGGCCATGATGGGTAAGTTTACCTCCGATCGATCAGTGCAGGATTATGTTCGCGATATTTGGAAACTAGACACCTGTGATGAATAATTTCGTTTAAATTTGGCTGAACTTGCTTCATCCAAAATAGAACAACTCATTTTTAACATTGGATATAAAATGACAATTGCACCGACACAAGCAGTAATCGATTCGATCTCGCAAGCATCCCATTCAGATCCTTTCTCAGTGCTTGGCATGCATAATGATGAAACCACGGGTGCTTTATTGGTGCGCACCTTTCAGCCCGGTGCCAGCGAAGTCGCTGTGATCCACCGCGACACGGGTAAGGCCATTGCCAAACTTGAAAAAATATCAGAAGAAGGTTTTTTTGCCAAAGCCATTGGTCGGCGCAAGAAACGCTTTGCGTATCAACTGCGGGTGACAGATGAGAGCGGCACACGAATCATAGATGACCCCTTTGGATTTCCGTTAATCCTCGGCGACGTAGATCTGCATCTTTTTGCAGAGGGAACTCACCGTCGAGTTTACGATAAATTTGGCGCACATCCCTCGACAATTGATGGGGTTGAAGGCACCAGTTTTGTAGTCTGGGCGCCCAATGCCAGTCGCGTAGCGGTTGTTGGAGACTTCAATCAATGGGACGGACGTGTAAACCCCATGCGCTGTCGCCACGATGGTGGTCTTTGGGAAATTTTCATCCCCGGCGTCGCCTCAGGTGCGTGTTATAAATACGAGATAAAATCTGCATCGGGAGAGCTGCTCCCCCTCAAAGCCGACCCCTATGGTTTTGCCGCTGAACATCGACCCGATACCGCTTCAGTGGTGCAAACCATTGATCAGTTTTCCTGGCAGGATTCTGCCTGGATGGCAGAGCGGGAGTCTCGCAACTCGCGCGATGCTGCCATCTCGATTTATGAGGTGCACCTGGGGTCCTGGCGCAGAGTGGTAGAAGAAGACAATCGTCCTCTCAACTACCGGGAGTTGGCCGACCAACTCATTCCCTATGCCGTTGATATGGGTTTTACGCACCTACAGTTGATGCCCATTAGTGAACACCCCTTCGACGGCTCCTGGGGATACCAGCCTGTAGGTTTGTTTGCGCCAACAAGTCGTTACGGCAGCGCCGAGGACTTCCAGTATTTTGTTGAGCGCTGCCATGAATCTAAGCTGGGTTTGTTACTCGACTGGGTGCCGGGGCATTTTCCAAGTGATGCCCACGGTCTGGCCTCATTTGATGGCACTTGTTTATATGAACACTCAGACCCACGGCAAGGTTATCACCCCGACTGGAAAACACTGATATACAACTATGGTCGCCGAGAGGTGACGAACTTTTTGATTGCCAGTGCCCAAATCTGGCTGGATCGCTATCACGTCGACGGCTTGCGAGTGGATGCTGTCGCGTCCATGTTGTACCTCGATTACAGCCGGGAAGCCGGTGAATGGGTTCCGAATGAACATGGCGGCAATGAAAATCTGGATGCCGTGGCGTTTCTACGTGAATTTAACGAAGAACTCTATCGACAATATCCGGGTACTTTTACAGTCGCTGAAGAATCGACAGCCTGGCCCGGTGTATCCAGTCCTACCTACAACGGTGGCCTGGGTTTTGGTTACAAATGGAATATGGGTTGGATGAACGACACGCTTGAGTATATGAGTCGCGACCCTCTACACCGAAGCCACCACCACAACGAAATGACCTTTGGTTTGGTTTATGGTTTTGATGAAAACTTTATTCTTCCACTGAGTCACGACGAGGTGGTTCATGGGAAAGGCTCTCTGTTAGCACGGATGCCCGGTGACGATTGGCAGCAATTTGCCAACCTGCGCGCTTACTACAGTTTTATGTGGACACACCCCGGTAAAAAACTCTTGTTCATGGGGGGAGAGTTCGCTCAGGGGCGTGAGTGGAATCACGAGGCTAGCCTGGATTGGCACCAGTTGGATTCCGATTGGCACTCGGGTGTGCAACAGGTTGTAAAAGACCTGAATACACTTTATCGCACGACACCGGCACTGTACGAGCGGGACTGTGATGCCAGCGGGTTTTGCTGGCTGGATCACGAAAACGCAGAGCAGTCATTACTCGCTTATTTGCGCCTGGGCAACGAAGGCACACCGCCCGTGGTGGTGGTGTGTAATTTTACCCCTCAATCCCATTATGGATATCGCATTGGTGTTCCCGAGGCCGGTGTTTATAGCGAACGCTTTAATAGCGACCGAGCCATTTACGGGGGCAGTGATCAAGGCAACGCCGGCGGCGTGCAATCAGAATGCATTCCATGGCAGGGGCAAGCCCACTCAGTTGTTATTACGGTGCCGCCCCTGGCAACCGTCGTTTTTGAATTGAGTTGATCGATTGATGAAGGTCACACAAGGATTGCCTTATCCTCTCGGAGCGACTTGGGATGGGCGGGGTGTTAATTTCGCGCTGTTTTCTGGCCATGCTGAAAGAGTTGAGCTGTGCCTGTTTGATAGTACCGGGCGGCGTGAAGTTCAGCGGATTAACTTACCTGAATATACCAACCAGATCTGGCACGGTTACTTGCCGGAAGCACGGCCGGGCATGCTCTACGGTTATCGGGTGTACGGCCCGTATGAACCGCACCTGGGGCATCGTTTCAACCCTAACAAACTGTTGTTAGACCCTTACGCCCGGGAGCTTAAAGGCAAGCTTCGCTGGTCCGGGGCACACATGGGTTATCGGGTGGGCAGCTCGCTGGAGGATCTCTCTTTTGATCGCAGAGACAGTGCACACAGAATGCCCAAATGTGTTGTTGTCGATCCGGCTTTTACCTGGGGGCAAACACAGCACCCTCGCACCCCCTGGACAGACACCGTCATTTACGAGACCCACGTGCGTGGTTTTACCATGCGCCATGAGGGAATTCCCAAAGGGCAGAGAGGTACCTACGCCGGTATGTCTCAGGCCAAGGTTATTGACTACATAAAATCTCTTGGTATCACCGCCGTTGAACTGATGCCTGTTCATGCTTTTGTGGACGATCAGTTTTTGGAGCAGAAGAAACTACGCAACTATTGGGGCTACAGCACCCTGGGATTCTTTGCGCCGGAGCCACGTTATTTTGCCAATGCTGAATTGGCGGAATTTAAAAGAATGGTCGCGCAATATCACGATGCCGGAATCGAAGTTCTGCTGGATGTGGTGTACAACCACACGGCAGAAGGCAATCACCTGGGGCCCACCCTCAGCTTTCGTGGTATCGACAACGCCTCCTATTATCGTTTGCACAATGATAATCAGCGTTACTACATCAATGACACCGGATGTGGCAATACTCTCAATATGAGCCATCCACGTGTTTTGCAGATGGTGATGGACAGTCTGCGCTATTGGGTCAGCGAAATGAAAGTGGATGGCTTTCGATTTGATCTGGCGTCGGTATTGGGGCGAGAAAACCACGGTTTTGACAAGGGCAGTGGCTTTTTTGACGCGCTCCGTCAAGACCCTGTGCTCGCACAAGTGAAGCTTATAGCCGAGCCTTGGGATATTGGGCCCGGTGGTTATCAGCTAGGTAATTTCCCCAGCGGTTGGGGCGAATGGAATGACCGTTTCCGGGATACCGTCAGGCGTTTTTGGCGAGCGGACGAAGCAGTTTTACCAGAACTAGCCCGGCGTCTTCACGGTTCTAGTGATATTTTTGAGCATGAAGGGCGCCGCCCCTGGTCGAGTATCAATTACGTAAGCTCGCACGACGGTTTCCCTCTAACTGACTTGGTGAGCTATGAAACACGTCACAATGAAGCCAACGGTGAAAACAACCAGGACGGTCATCAGGGAAACTACAGCGTTAATTACGGCGTTGAAGGCCCCACTGAAGATGTAGTGATACAAGCGCGTCGTGAACAACATAAACGCAATTTATTGGCGACCGTTTTTCTTGCTCAGGGAACGCCGATGTTATTGGCCGGCGATGAACGGGGCAATAGTCAGGGCGGTAATAACAATGCCTACTGTCAGGATAATGAAATTTCCTGGTTGAGTTGGGAGCCTCTGAACGCCCAAAGCCGTGACGGAAAATTTTATCACTTTGTTAAGCAGTTGATTCAATTGCGCAAGGATTATCCGGTATTGCGACGAGCCCACTATGTTCACGGCCGCCACTTCTCCCCCTCAACGGAGTATCCGGATATTCATTGGCTGAGCCCGCAGGGAGGGTCGATTAGCAATGAAGAATGGCACCAGGCTGACGCCCGCTGCCTGGGTATGCTGCTGGCGGGAGATGTATCTGGTCATCAGCAGGAAGAAACTCCGTTAAAATCAGGCAAGGGAGCACGTTCCGCGGTGCCGGCACAAAGCGATGAGAGTTTGTTAATCATCTTTAATGCGCAAGCGGAAGATGTTGTTTTTGCGCTGCCTGAATCCCCTGGTCGCTGGGAGTGTATTTTGACAACGGCCTCCCCCGAATCTGTACAGCAATCGACATTGCAGCTCCGAACAAGTGACGCTCATCACTCTGCAGCGATTGATGTTCCCTCTCACGCAACGCTTGTTCTCGCTCTGCGTCTGGACTCTTTGCCAGCTTCAAACACGGGAGAGACATCATGAAGTCTTCCCTGGAGCAGCTTGCCGACTTGATCGGTATTGAAACCACTTACAGTGATTTTTGGGGTGAGCAAAAAACCGTTGGCGAGGAAACCTTACGAGAGCTGATAATACGAATGGGTTATGCCGCATCCACTGACGATGAAATCGAGGCCAGTTTACTAGCGCTCGAAGAGAGTCGATGGAGCAATGTTCTTGAGCCCGTGATCGTCATCCCCGCAGAGCAACAGAACAAACATGTACTGACAATTGTTTTGCCAGAAGGCTCTCAGAACAAAATACTACACTGTGCAATCACCGAGGAGGGTGGCGCTCAACATCATATAAATATTGCAGTATCCAATATGAGGGTTGAAGAAGAGTACTGGCTGAAAGGTCGGGCGTTGTGTCGTTATCAATTTACTTTTTCATGGCATTTGCCCGTTGGTTACCACACGTTGTCGGCGTCCTTTGAGCGGACGCGCTCTACTATTGAGTTAGGTAAAACCACTTTGATTGTAGCCCCGCGTCGCTGCCTCGCGCCAGAGGAGTTGAACAGCGATAAAATGTGGGGTTTGGCCGCTCAACTTTATTCCCTGCGAAGTGACAATAATTGGGGCATGGGGGATTTTGGCGATCTCAAAAAACTGGTGCAATTGGCAGGAAAGAAAGGGGCATCAAGTATCGGCCTCAACCCTTTACACCCATTGTATTCGGGCAATCCTGCACACTGCAGCCCTTATTCACCTAGTAGCCGATCCTTTCTAAACACTCTGTATATCGATGTGGCGGCGGCTGTAGAGCAGGCTCAGTGTGTACCCGCACAAAAGCTGATTAAATCCACGCGCTTTGAGCAGGCTTTGTCCCGCCTGCGTTTGACCGATCAAGTTGAATACACTGAAGTGGCAGCTTGTAAAAACCAAGTGCTCGATTGTTTGTTTGATGATTTTTGTGAGACACAACTGGGGCGAAATACTCCTGAAGATAAAGCGTTCAAACGCTTCTGCAGAGAGGGGGGCACGGCCCTTGAGCGCTTGGCTGTTTTCGAGACACTCTACGAACATTTTCGCGCGCTGGACCACACTGCCTACGGCTGGCAAGACTGGCCTGCGGCCTTTCACTCGCCCGAGTCAGAGGCCGTGAAGACCTTTGCGACCGAGCACGCCCGGCGTGTCAGCTATTTTCAATACCTTCAATGGATAGCGGATTCCCAGTTGTCCGCTGCTGCAGAACAAGCCTGCGAATCGGGCATGACTTTGGGACTCTATCTGGATTTAGCGGTCGGTTGTGACGGTGGCAGTGCCGAAGTCTGGTCTAACCCTGAGCTTTTTGTTTCGGGCGTCAGTGTCGGCGCGCCACCCGACCCATTGAGTTTGGTGGGGCAAAATTGGGGCTTAACGGCCATGAGTCCATTGGCGTTACGAGATCAGGCGTTCATGCCTTTTGTCCGCGCGTTACGCAGCAATATGCGTCATGCCGGAGCATTGCGTATTGATCATGTTATCGGCTTGATGCGTCAATACTGGGTAGTTCCTGGCCAGGCTGCAGATGCTGGTGCGTTTGTCCGCTTTCCCCTCGAAGAACTTTTGCGCATTGTGGCGCTGGAATCTCGCCGTGCGAACTGTATCGTGATTGGCGAGGACTTGGGCACAGTGCCAGATGGCTTGCGTGATCTTTTGAGCGAGGCGGCGTTGCAATCCTATCGAGTATTGTATTTCGAGCGGTGGGAGAGTGGCCTGTTCAAACGCCCAGAGACCTATCCGTCTCAATCAATGGTAACGGTATCGACTCACGACTTGCCCACGTTTGCCGGATGGTGGTTGGGTCGTGATATCGATGCACGGGAAACATTGGCGCTTTACCCCAGAGAGTCGATGAACATTGAAGATCGTCGGGCAAGAGCGGCAGATCGCGACACCTTGGTTGCTGCATTGATCGATGCTGGTGTACTGACTCCCGAGCGAACGCCACCACAAAATCCACCGCAGATGACTGACGAATTATTGGTTGCCGCCCAACGTTTTTTGGCGAGCTCACCAGGGCGTTTACAACTGATTCCACTCGAAGATGCACTAGGGGTGACCGAGCAGGTGAACATGCCCGGCACTGTTGATCAGCATCCCAACTGGCGACATCGTTTGCCGGTTGAGGTGGACGAATTATTTGAACATAAAGACCTGAAGCAGGTGCTCAAAGCGGTAGTGGAGGAACGCCCTTCGCCTGAGTCATCTGTAAACCCCGTGAATTACGAAGAAGATTATTTGCATTAAGCACTTTACCCAGCATTCGCCGTCTGCAGATGTCTCCCCGGGAGATCGTATTACTGCCGTGTAAAGCGAATCATTTTAGCCCAGGAGGCACTATGTCTGACAATAATAACCCGCGTTATGTGAGCCGACTCACCAAGGATACTTTTGCACTAGTACTTGCAGGAGGGCGAGGCTCAAGGCTTCACGAACTGACAGAGTGGCGGGCTAAACCGGCCGTTGCTTTTGGTGGTAAATTTCGCATCATTGATTTTCCATTGTCGAACTGTATCAATTCCGGAATTCGACAAATTGGCGTTCTCACCCAATACAAAGCCCACTCATTGATTCGACATCTCAGCCGGGCCTGGGGCAGTTTTCGCAGTGAACTGGGCGAGTTTGTCGACGTATTGCCCGCCTCACAGCGCACCTCGGGTGATTGGTATATGGGCACGGCCGATGCCATTTATCAGAACATGGATATTATTCGCCGGGTAAATCCTAAATATGTCATGGTGCTTTCAGGTGATCACATTTACAAAATGGATTATGGCCCCATGCTGGCCTACCACGTGGAAAATAATGCGGACATGACCGTCTCCTGTTTGGAGGTTCCATTGGATGAGGCGCGTGCCTTTGGTGTGATGACGGTAGAAGAGGGTGGCAGGGTTGTAGCCTTCGATGAAAAACCAGACCAGCCTAAACCCGCGCCGGGGCGTGAAGACCTTGCGCTGGCGTCAATGGGTAATTACATTTTCAACACAGAGTTCTTGTTTGAGCAGTTAATTAAAGACGCTGACAATCCTGACTCAAGCCACGATTTTGGCAACGACATCATTCCGAGTATTGTGAAAGACAGCCAGTTTTTTGCCTACCCGTTCCGCGACAAAGAAACGGGTGAGCAGGTTTATTGGCAGGACGTGGGCACGGTTGATGCCTTCTGGAAGGCCAATATCGAATTGGTTGATGTAGTGCCTCCACTCAATCTCTATGATCAGGACTGGCCGGTATTGACCTATCAGCCTCAGTTACCTCCTGCGAAATTTGTGTTTAACACCGATGAATACCGTGGCTCTGCGGTTGATTCAATGGTGTCGGGTGGTTGTGTTGTTTCCGGTGCGGAGGTCGTTCATTCCCTGCTCTTTTCCAGCGTGACTGTGGACAAGGGGAGTGTGATAAAAGATACGGTTGTTTTACCCGAAGTGACCATCGGTGCCAATTGCAGAATCAGTAAAGCGGTGATTGACCGCGGTTGCAAGATTCCCGATGGTACCGTTATTGGTGAAAATAACGAAGAGGATCGCAAACGCTTCCGTGTGACCGACAAGGGCGTGGTACTGGTGACTGCCGACATGTTTGGGCAGAAGTTGCACGTTCACCGCTAGGGCAAGGGGAAAGTAGAAGATGTGCTGCAGAAATGCAGGTTTCTGTAGTACATTGCCAGTAGTACATTGCCAATAGTACATTGCCAATGGCGCAATAATTTTTCTGAGGCATCACAACGGATATGAATATTCAACAGCTTTCAACAGAACCCTTTCAGGATCAGCGTCCGGGAACCTCTGGTTTACGGAAAAAAGTACATGTCTTCCAGCAAAAGAATTATTTAGAGAATTTTGTCCAATCTATATTCAATGCTCTAAGCGACTTCCAGGGGCAAACGCTGGTGGTTGGTGGCGACGGGCGGTATTTTAATCGCGAAGCTTTGCAAACTATTATTCGCCAGGCGGCCGCGAACGGCTTTGGTCGGGTTCTGGTCGGTCAGGGAGGAATTCTCTCCACGCCGGCTGCGTCTTGCATCATTCGAAAATATCAGGCCTTTGGTGGCATCATCTTGTCGGCCAGTCACAACCCCGGCGGCCCCAATGCTGATTTTGGAATCAAGTACAACGCTGCCAATGGTGGCCCTGCACCAGAGTCTCTGACAGACGCGATGTTTGAACACAGCCTGAAGATTTCATCCTACTCGATTGCAGAGTGTGCGGATGTATCGCTTGATGAGTGTGGTGAGACCAAACTGGGCGACATGGTGGTTGAAGTCATCGATCCGGTTGTTGACTACGCAGAGAGCATGGAGCAACTGTTCGATTTTGATGCCATTCGTAATTTGATCAAACAAGAAAAATTAACTATCTGTTTTGATGCGATGAATGCAGTGAACGGCCCCTACGGACGAGAAATTATCGTGAACAGACTGGGCGCGCCGGTCAGCAGTCTGATGCGCGATTGTCCGCTGGAGGATTTTGGTGGCGTGCACCCGGACCCGAATTTGGTTCATGCCAAGGAGTTACTGGCCGTTATGAGCACCGATTCCGCACCTGACCTGGGTGCCGCCTCGGATGGCGACGGTGATCGAAACCTGATTCTCGGTGCCAATTTTTACGTGACACCCAGCGACAGTCTGGCGGTGATGGCGGCAAATGCCACTTTAATTCCAGGATATAAACAAGGCCTGGACGGTGTTGCCCGTTCAATGCCTACCAGTCAGGCGGTTGACCGCGTAGCTGAGGCGCTCGAAATTCCTAGTTTTGAAACGCCAACCGGCTGGAAGTTTTTTGGTAACCTGCTGGACTCTGGAAAAATCACGCTGTGCGGTGAAGAAAGTTTTGGCACGGGTTCCACACACGTGAGAGAGAAGGATGGTCTGTGGGCGGTTCTTTTTTGGTTAAACCTACTGGCGGTTCGCCAGCAATCGGTCGCGGATATTGTGCAGGAGCACTGGCAGCGGTTTGGGCGCAATTATTATACGCGGCACGATTACGAGGGTTTGGAGGTGACCTTGGCTCAGCAATTGATGGCTGCCTTGCGTGAACAATTGGATTCGCTAAAAGGACAAGAGCTGAGTGGCAATCGGGTTGAATATGCAGACGACTTCAGTTATTTGGACCCTGTTGACGGCAGCCTCAGTGAAGGCCAGGGCATTCGCATCGGTTTGGCTGGAGGTGCACGTATTATTTACCGCCTGTCTGGAACCGGAACAGAAGGGGCGACCTTGCGTGTTTATATTGAACGTCACGAACCCGATGCAAAATTGCATCACCAGGACCCTCAGGAGGCACTTAAAGGTTTGATTGAACTGGCAGACACCTTGTTTGGTATCGAGCGTAATACCGGACGAGCAGAGCCTACCGTAATCACCTGATTAGACTGAGAGCACACAATGACAAACCCACTCAAACTATTTATGTTGGCCTCAGAAAATGATGCCTTGCCAGGCGGTAAGGTCGGGGGAATCGGAGATGTGGTACGTGAGATGCCACCGGCGCTG
Organism: uncultured Cellvibrionales bacterium; assembly: GCA_913020395.1. Lineage (GTDB taxonomy): Bacteria > Pseudomonadota > Gammaproteobacteria > Pseudomonadales > Cellvibrionaceae > CAJWCA01. The sequence goes on from CAJWCA010000056.1 coordinate 17,322, forward strand.
GCAGAACAGGGTTGCGAGCTGACGGTGCTCACACCTGCTTACGGTGTTTTCCATAAACTGTCCGGCGCCAATTTGTTAATGACCTTGAATGTCAATTTTCAAGGGCGGCAGGAGGCAGTAAGGTTTTATGAAGTCGACGGTCGAACGACTCAGGCGAATGTAAGGCACTGGGTGCTGGAACATCCCTTGTTTAGCGAGGGTGGTGTCGGCCAGATTTATTGTGATGATCCACCCAATTCCCCGTTTGCGTCCGACGCGAGTAAGTTCGCATTGTTTTGTGGCGCCGTGGCGGAAATGTTGGTGCAGAGAAAAGACGAGCGGCCGGATGTATTACATTTACACGACTGGCATGCGGCTTTTTTACTGATATTGCGTCAATTTCATCCGGACTTTCAATCGCTGCAAGACATTCCGTGTGTTTATACCATTCACAACCTGGCCCTGCAGGGAGTCAGACCTTTCACAGGGCACGACTCTTCGTTGGCAGCCTGGTATCCGGGTTTAAGGGTTGAGGCCCCTGTGTTGGCCGACCCGCGCTGGCCTGATTGTCTGAACCCTATGGCTGTGGGAATTCGACTGGCCGATCGGGTACATGTTGTCTCTCCAACCTATGCAGAAGAAATAATGTTGCCCAGTGCTGTGAATGACCGGGGATATTATGGTGGTGAAGGCCTGGAGGCCGACCTGCTCCAGGCGAGAGCGGATGATCGCTTGGTGGGTATTCTCAATGGTTGTGATTACTCTGTGCGTGCCAAAGCGCGTCCGAAGTGGGATGTACTAGTCAGTGGCTTACAGTCGCAATTACTGGTGTGGAGTGCGGCTCACCCGAGTTTGAAGTCGGCACACTTTGTTGCCACTGAAAGGCTCCGTGAGTGGTCCGCAAAAACACCGGAAACGATATTGACGAGTGTGGGGCGTCTGACCGAACAAAAAGCGCAACTCTTGTATCAGCCCGATTGCAACGGCGTTCCAGCGCTTTATGGCATATTGGAGCACTTGGGCGAAAAGGGGGTATACATTTTTTTAGGTAGTGGTGACCCGGAGTTGGAACAGTTTCTTCTGAAAGCCAGTGCGCGTTTTACTAATTTTATTTTTCTAAACGGATATTCCGACGACGTCTCCAGCAGTCTTTATTCAATTGGAGATCTGTTTTTAATGCCCAGCTCTTTTGAACCCTGTGGCATTAGTCAGATGCTGGCCATGCGCGCGGGGCAACCTTGTTTGGTGCATCATGTTGGTGGGCTGCGGGATACGGTAGAGCAGGGAGTGGATGGTTTTGCTTTCACCGGTGATAGCCTGGTTCAGCAAGCTGACGCGTTGGTTGAAACCTGTGCGGACGCATTAAAAATAAAACGAGGCCCTGCAAAACCCTGGAAGGCGATTGGCAAGGCTGCAAAAGCGGCTCGATTTACGTGGCAAGACAGCATTGGGCAATATCTTGATAAACTCTATCGACCCTTGCGACAGTAGGTGCAAGTTTCTTTCAATGTAGATTCTCGAATCAGCTCGAGCCTTGATTCAAGTCGAAGTTTGGAGTATCTCGGCCTCAGCTACTTGGCTTTTACTGTTTGCTGCAGCAAGTACCAGCAAGCCGGCAAGAATCCCCAGGTTTGTAACAAGATTTTGTTATTCGTGTGCGGCTTCCACACCCACTGGCTCCTCTAATTTCGGGAGCCAGCAGTGCAGAGTCTTTTGGGTTTATTCGTAAGAGCGGGCCAGGTTGCGACCCAGCTGCATCATGTGAACCTGGTCAGGACCATCCGCCAAACGCAGTGTGCGCTGACCGGCGTACATGTGAGCGAGGAATGTATCCTGGCT